>JBOGYU010000415.1:0-4467 GCA_050696935.1 Solirubrobacteraceae bacterium
ACCCGTGGCGTCCGCGCGGGATCGAGGTCCGCGGGCGTGGCGAGGCGATTGCGCTGCCGACGCCGCTGATCCGGGTCCATCCCGAGCGGATCGTCAGCTGGGGGCTGGAAGCGGGACGCAGCGCGCGTACGGTGGCGCGGTAGGCGTTCTCTCTTTCCGTGGGTCGACGCCGGCTATCGCTTCGCGCCCAGAAGGAGCGGTCGTGCCGGCGTCGCCACAGAGCGGGAGCCCTGGAGCGCGAAGCGCAGCGATCGTTGAGCAAGGTCCCCGGCCGGGCGGTACCGCGGGAACGAGCGGAAGGGTGTCCGGGGACCGGGCTCCGATCGCGACGTTCCACGGTAGCCCGTACCCACGCCGGCCGCGGCTGTGCTGCCCTCCCGAGCCCGTCCAAGGAGCAGGCGCCGAAACGGTGATCCGTGGACTGGGCGGGCCGCGGTGTGGCCTCCCCGGCGCGCTCGGGCGCGAGGCAGCCGGGCGGTGTGTCGGGAGGGCGCGGCGGTGTCTGCGAGCGCTGCGCCGGGGAGGGCATGCCGCGGCCCGGCCCCCAGCCACGCCCGGACGAACCGCATTCGAGGGGTCAGGCGGGCTGGGCGACGGCGGCGATGTAGCGCTCCATCGCGGCGTCGACCGCCTCGCGCTCGCCGGTGGCCAGGAGGTCGAGCAGCAGGCCGCGGACCACGGCGACGCCGAGCCGGGCCTCGGCACGTGCCTCAGGCTCCGACTGCCCGCGCGCGACCCCGATCCGGGTGAGCGGCTCGACCCAGAGGTCGACGATGCCGTCCAGCAGCGGCAGCGCGTGGGGGCTGCCCTGGAGCGCCTGGGCGTAGACCTCGAAGAAGAGCCGCTCGTTCGGCCACAGGGCGGGGTCGGCGACGCGCCGCCACATGCGGCGCATCGAGTCGGCCGGGGAGATCTCCGGATCGAGCGGCAGCTCGGCCAGCGCGGCGCGCTGCTGTGCCTCGACGGCGCGGATCACCTCGATCAGCAGCTCCTCGCGGGAGCCGAAGTGGTAGATCAGCATCCGGTGGCTCGTGCCCAGGGCGGCGGCCAGCCCGCGGAGGCTTAAGCCGCCACGCCACCACCACCGCCGACCCGGCCACCGTCTACACGTTGCTGCGCGACGGCGCATGCTGGCCCACCTGGGCGCCGATCGAGTCCTTCGAGCTCGAGCGGAGGGGACCGGAGAGCGCGAGGGGCTGGGCGCCGTGCGCGTGTTCCGCGGCGCGTCACCGGCCGCGACGAGATCGTCGAGCTGGTCCCGAACCGGGCACCGGCTGGCTCCTGCGGCGCGGGCTGGACGGCTTCGTCGCCCAGCTGACGAACGGCCTCGCAGCGGCCGCGGAGACCCTCTAGCGAACGGTGTAGGGCCCCGTCGAGACGGGGTGGTAGCCCTTCGCGCCGACGGCCAGCGCGAGCGGGCTGCGCGGGTCCTCGCCGGCTTGGAGACGGTCCAGCGCATGGCCGAAGTCGTACCGCGGCGCCCAGCCGAGGTCGGCCCGCGCTCGCTCGTTGACGTAGACGCGGTCGATGCCGGGCAGCATCTTCCAGCCGCGCTGCGCGTAGATCGCCTCGTACGCCGGGAACAGCCGCCGCACGACCGCCGGTGCGTCCGTCCGCAGCGTGGCCAGGTCGTCGCGCCCGAACGGCGTGGTGGCGCTGACGATGTAACGCCCGAAGCCGATCGCGGAAGCGCGCTCCAGCGCGAGCCGGTGGGCGCTCACGACGTCCTCGAGGTCGACGCGCCGGTACAGCAGCTCGTCGACCTTGAGGTTCGCGTCCTCGTACGCCGCCCGGACCTCGTCGCGGTCGTCGGCCTCCGGGAAGAAGCGCGAGGTGCGCAGGATCACGCACGGCAGCCCGTGGTCGCGATGGACGAGCTCGCACAGGTCCTCGGCGGCGGTCTTGGTCGCGCCGTAGACGTTCCGCGGGACCGGCGTGACGTCCTCGGTGATCCAGGCGGCGGGCGCGCCCGGCGGCGGCGTGAGCGCCCGCCCGAACGTCGTCGTCGAGCTGGTGAACACGAACCGGTCGACGCCAGCGGCGACGGCCTCCTCGAGCAGGTTCAGCGTCCCCGTCACGTTGACGTCCACGAAGTCCTGCCGGCGATGCGAGCCGACGTGGGGCTTGTGCAGGGTCGCCGCGTGCACGACCGCGTCGACGCCCTCGACGCACCGCCGCACGCAGGCGCGGTCGGCGATCGATCCCACCGTGCTCGTGAACGGCGACTCGAGCACGTCGAGCCCCACGACGTCCAAGCCCTCCGAGCCCAGGACGCGGACCAGCGCCTCGCCGAGATGCCCCGAGCTGCCCGTGACCAGCACCCTCATCATCACTCCGATCGTCCCGGGGTGACGAGGCCGGACTCGTAGGCGAGCACGACCGCCTGGACGCGGTCGCGCAGCCCCAGCTTGCCCAGCACGTGGGTGACGTGGGTCTTCACCGTCGTGTCGCTGACCACGAGCGAGGCGGCGATCTCGGCGTTGGACATCCCGCGCGCGAGCAGCCGCAGCACCTCGAGCTCGCGCGGGGTGAGCTCGTCGAACGAGGACGGCCGCGTGCGCTGCACGCCCCCGACGCGGGCGAACTCCTCGATCAGGCGCCGCGTGACCGTCGGCGCGAGCAGCGCCTCGCCCGCGGCGACGGCGCGGATGCCCTCCACGAGCTGCTCCGGCGGCGTGTCCTTGAGCAGGAAGCCGCTCGCTCCCGCCTGCAGCGCGTCATAGACGTACTCGTCGAGGTCGTACGTGGTGAGGACCAGCACGCGCGCGGGATGGTGGGCCGTGACCTCACGGGTGGCGGCGATGCCGTCCAGCTCCGGCATGCGGATGTCCATCAGCACGACGTCGGGCTCCAGGCGCCCGATGCCGTAGATCGCCTCGCGGCCGTTGGACGCCTCGCCCACGACCTCGATGTCGGGATGGTTCTCGAGCACGAGCCGGAAGCCGGCGCGGACCAGCGACTGGTCGTCGGCGATCAGGACGCGGATGCTCACGCGGCTCCCAGCGGCAGCCGGGCGCGGACCTCGAAGCCGCCCCCGGGCCGGCGCCCGGCGTCCAGCGTGCCGCCGTAGAGCGCGACGCGCTCGCGCATGCCGATCAGCCCGTGGCCCGAGCCGTTGCGGGAGCCGTTCGGGCCCCGCCCGTCGTCGGCGATCTCGAGCTCGATCGCGCGCGGCCGGTAGCGGACGACGACCCGGGCGCGCGCGTCGCCCGCGTGCTTGGATGCGTTGGCGAGCGCCTCCTGCACGATCCGGAACGCGGCCAGGTCCACGCCCGCGGGGATCTTGACCGGCGAGCCTTCCACGCGCAGCTCGACCGGCAGGCCGCCGTCGCGGGCGCGCCGGGCGATGCTCTCCACGCGCGCGAGGCCCGGCGCCCCGCTCGTGCCCTCCGGGCCGGCGAGCCGTCCCAGCTCGACGATCGCATCACGCGCCACCGCCTCGATCAGCTGCGCGCACTGGATCGCACGCTCGGGGTCGCGATCGACGATGCCGGTCGCGCCCGCCGCCTGGATCGCAATCACGCTGATGTTGTGCGCGACCGCGTCGTGCAGCTCGCGGGCGACCCGCATCCGCTCGCCGGTCACCGCGGCCTGCTCCTCGAGCGCGCGGCGGCGCTCGACCTGCGCGGCCTCCTGCCGCACCTCCCCCGTCAGCCGCCGCTGGGCGCGCACGATCCGACCGAGCGTCCACGGCACCGCCGCGCCGCCGAGCAGCGCGATCGCCACCGCCTCCGGGTTGAAGACGGCCGCGTGGACCGCGTCGCCCAGGGCGACAAGCGCGATTCCGGCGATCGCCCGCCGCCGCTCCGCGTACGCCCCGATCGCGTACACGGCGCACACCAGCGCCGCGCCGTCTGCGACCGGGAACGGCTCCAGCCCCAGCAGCGTGCTCTGGAGCGCGATCGCGGCGAGCACGGCGAGCGCGCCGGTGACGGGGCGCCGGCGGCGGAGGAGCAGCGGGGCGACGATCGCCACCGGGGTCAGTGCCGCGAGCAGGGAATCGGTCCTGAGCGCGAGCTCGATCTCGGCGCCCACGAGCAGGACCGCGACCAGGACGCGGTCCGACCAGGCGGGGGCGATCGGCGACCGGCGGCCGCGTGGCGGTTCGGGGGAGGAGTCCTCCGCGACCCATGGGACCTCCGGGTCGCGGCGCAGGACGCCGAGCACCCTGCGCACGTCGGCGAGCGCCTCGCGGGCGGTGCTCGCGATGCCCGCGAGCCGCTCACGCACCTCCGCGTGCTCGGACGCCGCGAGGCGGCCGGGCACGTCCCCCGCGTCGGCGGCGATCTCCCGCAGGCTGCCGGCGATCGCACCCTGGAGGTCGGCGGCGATACGCATCCGCTCCTCCTCGGCCGCCTGGCGGGCGGCGCGCTCGCGGTCGCGCTCGAGCCGGACGGCCCGCTCCTCGACCTTGCGCTGGAGCCGGGCCTGGCCGTTCGCCCACCGGCCGGACAGGAACGGCAGCGC
>JBOGYU010000416.1:0-4461 GCA_050696935.1 Solirubrobacteraceae bacterium
CCCGCGGCGGCCGCTCCCGCCCGAGCCGGACGGCTACCGCGCCGGCGAGCAGCCGCTCGCCGCGCGCACCGCCGACGACGAGGTCGTGCTGCGCGTGCGCGACGACTCGCCGCCGCCGGCCGGTAGCGTCCAGGATCGATGACCGACGCCCAGCAGGTCGAGGACGCCTTCGGGCGCGCCTACGCGGGCGGCCCGGAGCGCCACCGCGAGAAGTCCGCCCAGCAGGGCAAGCTGCCCGTGCGCGAGCGCGTGGCGCGGCTGCTCGACGAGGGCTCCTTCACCGAGGACGCGCTGCTCGCCAACTGGGAGGCGGAGGGGCTCGGGGCCGACGGCGTGGTCACGGGGCTCGGCAGCATCGCCGGGCGGACCGTCGCGCTGATGGCCAACGACCCCACGGTGAAGGCCGGCTCGTGGGGGCCGAAGACGGTGGAGAAGATCCTGCGCGTCCAGGAGGCCGCGCTCTCCCACCGCGTGCCGATGATCTACCTGGTCGACTCCGCGGGCGCCCGCATCACCGACCAGGTGCAGATGTTCCCCGGCCGCCGCCACGCCGGCCGGATCTTCTTCAACGAGGTGCGCCTCTCCGGCGCGGTGCCGCAGGTGTGCGTCCTGTTCGGGCCCAGCGCGGCCGGCGGCGCGTACATCCCGGCGTTCTGCGACGTGGTGATCATGCGCGACGGGAACGCCTCCATGTACCTCGGCTCCCCGCGCATGGCCGAGATGGTGATCGGCGAGCGGGTGTCGCTGGAGGAGATGGGCGGGGCGAAGATGCACACCGGCGTGTCCGGCTGCGGGCACTTCCTCGTGAAGTCCGACGAGGAGGGGATCGACCTCGCCAAGCGCTACCTGTCCTACTTCCCCGGCTCGTGCGACGGCGAGCCGCCCGCGGCGCCCCCGGCCGCGCCGGCCGCCGGCATGCCGGCCATCCCCACGGACGAGAACAAGCCGTGGGACATGTACGAGATGCTCGCGGCGCTGGTCGACGAGGGGTCGTTCCTCGAGGTCCACAGGCGCTGGGCCAAGGAGGTGATCGTCGGCTACGCGCGGCTGGAGGGCCAGGTCGTCGGCATCGTCGCCAACCAGCCCAAGTTCAAGGGCGGCGTGCTGTTCGTGGACTCCGCCGACAAGGCCGCGCGGTTCGTCTGGACCTGCAACGCCTACGCGATCCCGCTGCTGTTCCTGGCTGACGTGCCGGGCTTCATGATCGGCACGCAGGTGGAGCGCCAGGGCATCATCCGCCACGGCGCGAAGATGATCTCCGCGGTGTCGGAGGCGACGGTGCCGAAGATCTCGGTGATCGTGCGCAAGGCCTACGGGGCCGGCCTGTACGCGATGGCCGGCCCCGCGTTCGACCCCGACTGCACCCTGGCGCTGCCGACGGCCAAGATCGCGGTCATGGGGCCGAGCGCCGCGGTCAACGCCGTCTTCTACAACCAGCTCCAGGCGATCGAGGACGAGGACGAGCGCGCCGCCCGGCGGGCCGAGCTGATGGAGGAGTACGCCGAGGGCGTGGACCTGCTCAAGCTGGCCTCCGAGATGGTGGTCGACGCGATCGTGCAGCCCGGGGACCTGCGCGCCGAGGTCGTGCGCCGCTTCGCCCGCTACGCCGGCAAGGCGCGCGAGTGGCCGGCCAAGCGCAACCCGATCCCGCCCGCGTGACGATCATGGGCCGGCCACTAAGCCGCCAAACGCAACGCGATCCCGCCCGCCTGACGACCGTGGGCCGGCCACTAAGCCGCCAAGCGCAACCCGATCCCGCCGGCGTGAGCGCCCGCCGCGCACTGCTCGAGCGCCTGATCGACCACGCGGCGCTGTTCCCGCCCGCGTCGCTCGACATGCCGGCGGCGATGGAGGAGAACCGGCGCGCCCGCGCGAGCGCCGAGGCCTGGATGCTCGGCCGCTTCATCGTGCCCGCCTCCCGGCTCGGCGAGCTGCCGGACGACCCGCCCGCGCTGTCTGTCCTGCTCGACCGCGGAGAAGGCGACCTGGACGCGCTCGCCGCCTACCCCGTCGAGCTCGTCGAGGGCCGGATCGACGTCGCCTGGATCCCGGACACCACGGCGCTCGTGCGCGAGAAGGTCGGCGCCGACGCGTACTGGGAGCTGGCGCCGGGCCGCGGGCTGCCCGGCGCGGTGGCGGCCGTCCGAGAGGCGGGCGCGGGCGCGAAGATCCGCTGCGGCGGGGTGACGGCGGACGCGTTCCCGCCGGTGGCGGCGGTGGCCGCGTTCGTGGCCGCGTGCCGCGACGCCGGGGTGCGGTTCAAGGCGACCGCGGGGCTACACCACCCGGTGCGCGGGGTGCGTGACGGACTCCCCATGCACGGCTTCCTGAACCTGCTCGCCGCCGCCGTGTTCGCCCACGCCGAGGGCCTCTCGGAGCGCGAGATCGCAGCGATCCTCGCCGAGGAGGACCCGGGTGCGTTCTCCGTCGATGACGGCGGCCTCGCGGTGCACGGGCACCACGCCGGCGCGGAGGCGATCGCCGCGGCGCGCGCCGAGCTGTTCGCGGCCTACGGCTCGTGCTCGTTCTCCGAGCCTGTCGACGACCTGACGGAAATAGGTGTGTTGCCGCTCTGACTTGACGCTAGGGTCCTCCGATCAACATCCTCGGAGGGGGTCCAACGAAGTGTCAATGACGTCTCGGGTACGAGCGGTGCTGCTGGCCGCGCTGGCCCTCACGCTCCTCGCCGCGGGCCCTGCCGCCGCAGCCGGCAAGCCGGCGTTCGAGCTCACGCTGCTGCACAACAACGACGCGGAGTCCCGGCTGCTGACCGGGAGCACGGTCGCCAACTACGGCGGCGCCGGCCGCTTCGCCACGGTGGTCGACCGGCTGAAGGCGCAGGCGGACGCGCCCCCCAGGAGCCCGCGTGACGGGACGCTGATGATCTCGTCCGGCGACAACTTCCTCGCCGGCCTGAACCTCAACGCGTCGTTCGAGAAGGGGATCCCCTGGTACGACTCGATCGCCTTCAACCGCTTCGGCTACGACGCCGCGACGATCGGCAACCACGAGTTCGACTTCGGGCCGGACCGGCTCGCCGACTTCATCGAGGGCACCGACCCGGACGTCCCGTTCCTGTCGGCGAACCTCGACGTCTCGGGCGAGCCCCGGCTCCAGGCACTCGCCGAGCAGGGGCGGATCGCGCCGTCCACGATCGTCAAGAGGCGCGGTGAGAAGATCGGCGTGATCGGCCTGACGACCCCGCTGCTGCCGATCATCTCGTCGCCGCGCGACGTCGAGGTCTCCGACGACCTGGCGGACATCGTGAACACCGAGGCGCGCCGCCTCGACCGCCGGCGCGTGGACATCGTCGTGCTCTCGAGTCACCTGCAGGGCATCGACTCCGAGCGCGAGCTCGTGTCGCAGCTGCGCGGCGTCGACGCCGTGATCGGTGGCGGCGGCGACGAGCTGCTCGCCGGCCCGGGCGACGTGCTCGTGCCGAACGGCGGCGATCCGGCAAGAGGATTCCCGACTCCGTTCGGCCAGTACCCGCTGTTCGAGGAGGACGCCACGGGCAACGACGTGCCGATCGTCACCACGGCCGGCAACCTGCTCTACGTCGGCCGGCTGACGCTGCAGTTCGACAAGCGCGGCGAGCTCCTCGACAACGCCGGCGGCGGCGTGGTCGACGACCTGTCCGGGCCCGTGCGCGTGTCCGGCCGCCAGGGCGACCCCGACATCGCCGAGCCCGACGCGGGCCTGGTGGCGACCGTCGAGCAGCCGCTGATCGAGTACCGCAACGAGCTCGCGAACACCCCGGTGGCGACCACGGAGGTCCCGCTGGACGCCCGCGTCTCGAATCTCCGCACGCGCGAGACGGGGCTCGGCAGCCTGGTGGCCGACGGCTTCCTCTACACGGTGAACCGTGAGGCGGCCGCCGAGGCGCGGCCGGTCGCGGACGTCGCGTTCTCGAACGGCGGCGGCATCCGCGGCGACACGCTGTACCTCGCCAGCGCCACGCCTGCCGCACCGGCGATCATCTCCGAGGCGCTGACGTTCGACATCCTGCCATTCGACAACCTGCTCGTGACGGTCCCGAACGTCAGCCGCGCGAAGTTCAAGGAGCTGATGGAGCACGGCGTCGCGCGGACGCCGACGGCCGACGGCCGCTTCCCGCAGATCGGGGGCTTCTCGATGGTCGCGGACCCGGCGGCGCCCGCGGGCAGCCGGATCGTGAGCATCACGCTGGCGGACGGCACGCCGATCGTCTCCGGCGGCGTCGTCGTGGCCGGCGGCCCGATCAACGTCGCGACGACGAACTTCACCGCCGCAGGCGGTGACGGCTACCCGTTCGCGGGCACGGAGACCCCCGTGTCCTCGGCGATCGCGTACCAGCAGGGCCTGTTCCGGTTCCTGTCCGCGGCCGACGGCCTCAACGGCCTGGTGACCGCGGCGGACTACCCGCTGGCCGGCGACGGCCGGATCGACCTCACGCCGTAGAAGCATCCGGCCGGGGGGGGG
>JBOGYU010000417.1:0-4457 GCA_050696935.1 Solirubrobacteraceae bacterium
CGGGCGGCGAGCGACGGGGCCAGCAGCGCACGCGCCATCGAGGCCTCCGAGCGCGCCATCCCGCGGGTGGCGAGAGCGGCGAGCGGGAAGAGCGCGGCGGCGGCGGCCACGGCGCCGGTCACCTGGGCCCAGGTGTCGATCGTGAACAGCCCGAGGTCGACGCCGGCGGGGAGGGCCCACCACCACGCCGGCATCGTGAGACCCCCGATCGCGAGCGTCCACAGCGCGAGGGCGACGAGGCCCTTGCAGACGCCGACGGGGGCGATCAGGCCGATGTACAGCGTGTCCCGCCAGCGCTGGGGGTCGTGCAGCATCGTCTTCAGCCGGAGCGCGAGCCGGCCGCGGGTGGGCCGGTACTCGCTCGGCAGCGGGGCGCCGAGCACGAGCGCCGCCCGCCGGCGCTCGAGGTCCGCGAGCGCCCGGAAGCAGACGAACGTGCCCAGGACGACGGGGAAGCCGGCGATCAGCGAGCCGAGCGTGAGCGAGAGGCCCACGCCGGCGACCCAGGCGACGAGGCACACGGCGCCCGCCACGAGGCCGAGCAGCAGGTAGGCCGCGTCGGCCGCCGCGCGCTGCAGCCGGCCCGCCGCGGCGGGCACGAGTGGTGACACTGCGGCGGCAGTGGCCATCTGGCGCGTAGTGTCCCCGGTCGCCGCGCGGCCGGACAGTGCGGTGAACCGCCCTCCGGGGTGCGGCTCACCCCAGGTCGACGTACCGCGGGCCGGGCGACGACGTCAGCTCACGTCGGCCTACCGCGGGCCGGGCGACGACGTCAGCCCAGGTCGACGTACCGGGGCAGCGTGAACGTCGGGTACAGCTTCGGGAACCAGGAGTACAGCTTCACGCGCGTGTTCATCCGGTACACCGCCGCCTGCCCCTCGTCCGGCCCGCGCAGGCGGACGCGGAAGCGCCCGTCCCGGTCCGGCTTGAACCGCCGCACCACCCGCCAGCGGCCGCACGAGAGCCGTCGCTTGACGATCACGGTCGCGAGCGGGCTCGCAAGCGGCCGCACCACCCGGCCGGCGATCGTCACGCGGCCCCCGCGGCTGCGCGTCCTCGTCACCAGCATCCGGCGCACGAGCTTCAGCCGCATCGACTTCTCGCGCCGGATCGTCGCCTGGTAGCGCGCCCGGTTCGTCTCCCGGAACTTGCGCGGCGGCAGCTCGGCGGTGGCCCGGAACGTCCCGTCCCGGCGCACGCGCGGCCGCGCCACCGTGCGGCCGCTGGCGGTGAAGCGGATCCGGACGCGCCGGCCCACGTAGCGGCGATGTGCGGCGCCCAGCAGCCGGACCCGCCCGCGATGGCGGTAGACGTCGATCAGCACGAGCCGGCGGCTCGTGCACTGGAGCGCCAGGTCCGCCACGCCGCCGCAGCTCACGTCGCCCACGCCGACCGTCGACTCGCCGACCGCCATCTCCACGAACCGCCGGCTCGCGATCGTGATCTGCACGAGCAGCGCGCGCTGGGTCAGCCGCGTGCCGGTCTCCTCGCGGTGGCCGGGCGTCAGGCGGATCCGCGCGAGCGTCGCGGGGACCTCGATGCCCGGCAGCGCGTCGAGCACCGGCTGGATCGCGGCCTGGAGCGCGCTCAGGTCCACGCCCGGCGGCGCCACGATCCGCGACACGTCGACGTCCGAGGGGTCGATCTCCTGCGAGTCGATCAGCCGGACGACCTCCGTGGTCGCGCCGTCGAGGCCCAGCTCGCGCCCGTTCACGGCGACCGACGCCAGCGTCGAGCTCCCCGAGAACCGCGCGACCCCGCTCACGCAGCTCGCCGACGCCTCCGACCGCGCGCCGCCGACCCGCAGCAGCTCCACGTTCGGCAGCGTCCGCGGCTGCACCAGCGCCTCGAGTGCCGGCCGCAGATCGACCGTGCCGACGCCCGGCACCTCGACCTCGTCCAGGTCGCCGAAGTCCGGGTCCGGCAGCGGGATCGGGAGCTCCGGCAGCGCCGCCACGCGCACGTCGCCGAGCCCGGCCTCGGCTCGCGCCGTCTGCTGCTGCGGCGCGCCGGGCGGCCCGTCGAGCCGGGTCTGCGCTCCCAGCGCGCTCGCGGACAGGCCCAGCGGCAGCGCCGGGAGCACGTCGCCGGTCGCCGCGGCCGCCTTGCAGTCCCCGGCGCCGCGGTTCGCGGTCGCCGGCTCCACCGGAGGAGAGGTCAGCACGAGCGCGCTCAGGGCGGACGCCTCGCACGTCCACCCGGCCGCCGAGGCGCCGGAGGGCCAAGCGATGACGGCGAGCAGGACGGTGAGCGGCCCGAGCAACCGGGCACCGGTGCGCTGCATCGGGGCGTTTGTACTACGTCCGGTGCCGCCTCTGCGCCGGTTCGGTCTTGGAGGACCGCCGGCGGCCCTCTGGTCACGACTCGAGCCGGCAGGCAAGTAACGTCGGGCTCGCGGCCGTGGCCGAGGCCCGCGCGCGGGTCGCCACCGTGCCGCCCCGACGACCGAAGCGGCGGATCCGGCGGGTGCAGCGGCCGCTCCGGCGGCAGTCGCGTCGATGACGAACGATGCTGACGCCGTAGTACCAACGGGTCGCGGCGCCCTGGCGCACGTACCAGACGTGGACCCTGCCGCTGAAGCGCAGCCGCCCGCGCACGAGCCGGACGCGGCAGACGTTGCCGCGCGTGCGCGACTCGCGGCAGCGCATCCGGATTCGCGAGGGCAGCCGGCGGATCGTCCGCCGCAGCGCTCGGCGCACGAGCCGCCGGGCGTCAGAGCCGGACATCCGGCGCGGCGTGGTCCGAGGGCTGGGCAAGGGCCCTGCGCATCGCTCCCCGACGCAGGTGCCGATCGGCGCAATCTCCTGCGCGTCTCTCAGCGGCCACCGAAGCTCGATCACGGTCGACGCGACGTTGTTGTCGGTGCGGGTCTCCTGGATCAACCCAGTCGGCCCGATGCGCGAGGTGAGGACGTACCGGCCCGACGGGGCGGTCTCCGGATCGATGGCGATCTCCTGGCCCTCGACGTTGGGCTCGTAGATGTCGATGCCGCCGGGCCGGATGCCCTCGTCGGTGGTGGTGAGGGCGGGCTTGTCGGGTGCGCACCAGCCATCCACGAACGGCGCGTCGCCCAGGCAGAAGCCCTGCTTGCGATCGAGAAGGACACCGGGCACGTCCATGCCGCGCAGCTCGTAGCGCATGAAGCGCATGTAGTGCCAGTGCCGGTGACCGTACGTCGTCACGTAGCGAAGCGTCCCGACAGCGGGGTGAGGCACCTGCAGACCGTCTTCGCTGAGCTGCTGCGCGGCATCGAAGCCAGGAGGTGAAGCTGTCGCATCCTCTGCGCGACGATTGTGTCGCAGTGAACCGGAAAAGCAAGCGACACGGGTCGCCGCCTCCCGCGGCCCCAAGCCGGCCGCGCCGCCGAGGGCCGATTCTCACCCTGGCCGGGCAGCGCGACCTTGCAAGGCAGTGGTCGCACAGCAGCGCGGCGAACCGCGCGGGGTCGATCACGGCGCCTCGAGGTCGGGGAAGTGCTCCGCCAGGTGCTCGCGGAGCACGTCCCGGACCCAGCGGCGCTCCGGCTGCGTGGCCATCCGGAAGCGCCCGAGGAGCTCCTTCTGGCGCGTGATCGGCTCGGTGCCGGCGATCTCCCAGCGCACCGCCAGCCGCTCGAACAGGAGCTCCACGCCCCGCTGCCACGCGTCCTCGCGCGAGAGCGGCGAGCCGGCCATCGCCGCGGCGTACTCGCGCCGGGTCCCGGGCGTCATCGCTCCCCGCAGGACGAGCACGTCGCCGCCCGGCGAGCGGTACTCGCTCTCGGGCGCCTTCAGCCGCCGGCTGCGCCGGCCCATCAGGCCGCCGCGGCGCGCTCGAGCTGGGAACGCACGTCGCCGGTGAGCGCGTCCAGGTGCCCGGGCCACGCGGTCGCCGGCTCGAGCGCAGCGAGCTTGCGGATCGAGTCGCGCGCCTGCGCCTCGTCCTCGTTGAAGGCGGGATGGGGGACGCCGGGCGGGACCCGGCGCGAGCTCAACGGATCGACCACGTAGAAGCAGTCCGAGGTCAGCGCCAGCCGGTCGCGCTCGCGCCACAGCCCGATCAGGCCTGGCGCGTGGCCGGGGAGGTGGACCACGCGGAACCCGCTCACCTCGTCGCCCTCCTCCACCGTTCCCGCGATCTCCGCCGCTCCCCCGTCCCAGAACCGCAGCAGGTGCGGATAGGCCCAGCGGCCGTGGATCGGCAGCCGGTCGAGCTTCATGTACGGCCGGATCGACTCGTCGCTCTCCGCCGCCGCCCGGTCGGCCGGGTGGCAGAGCACCGGAACGCGCAGCGCGGGGGCGGCGCCGCGGTGGTCGGCGTCGGCGTGGCCGAGCACGATCCGGTTGATGCCGCCGAGCGGCGCGGCCGCCTCCGCCAGGGCGCCGGCCATGATCTGGATCCCCGCGTCGAACAGCGTCACGCCGCCGCCCTCGTCCTCGAGCAGGAACACGTTCATCGTCCGCGGCACGCTGCCGCGC
>JBOGYU010000418.1:0-4449 GCA_050696935.1 Solirubrobacteraceae bacterium
GAACATGACGGCCGGCCGCGGGTTCATCGCCCTCGCCGCCGTCGTCTTCGGGCGCTGGCGGCCGCTGCCGACGGCCGCGGCCGTGCTGCTGTTCGCGATCGCCGACGCCTTCCGCGTGCGCGCGCAGGCGCTCGGGATCGAGGTGCCCCACCAGTTCCTGGTGATGCTGCCGTACCTGGTGACGCTGATCGCCCTCGCCGGGCTGCTGCAGCGCATGCGGCCGCCCGCCGCGCTTGCCACCAACTACCACCACGGCGACTGACGAGGAGACCGCATGCCGGCCGACCACGCCCGCGAGAGCTTCGAGCGACTGGCCAAGTGGCCGGCGGTCGTCACGATCGACCTGCACCGCGGGCACCTCGATCCCGGCGTCGCCACGCTCCCGCTGCCGGCCGACGCGGCGACCGCGCTCGTAGCTCGCGTGGTGCCGCTCCTGTCGACCTACCGCGAGCTGTCGATCCCGGTGATCCACGTGATCACTGCCTACCGCGACCGCGACGAGATCGCGAGCAATCCCTACTGGCGCTTCCAGGCGGGCCGGGCCGGCAGCGCGCGGAGCCAGATCCTCGAGCACAACCTGATCGGGATGCCCGGGCTGGAGCTGATGCCCGGGATCGCGGACCCCGCCGACGTCGTCGTCGCGACCAAGAAGCGCTACGACTGCTTCGTCGGCACCGACCTCGAGCTCGTCCTGCGCTCCGGCGGCCACGACGCGGTGCTGCTGATGGGCGTCAACACGAACTCCTGCGTGATCGCCACCGCGATCGCCGCCTCGGTCAGGGACTTCGCCGTGTTCGTCGTCGAGGAGGGCGTGGACTCGATGCTCGGCCCGGAGCTGCACGAGGCTGCCATGAACATCATCGACGCGTCGTTCGGCTGGAGCGTCACGGCTGCCACGACGCTGGAGGTCCTGACGAAAGGGAGGGCGGCGTGAGCGACGCGACGATCACCGACGTCACCGAGCGGCGCGAGCCGCACTTCGAGCCGTTCGGCTGGCACCACTGGCCCGAGGAGCCGTGGTTCAGCTACCAGTTCCGGCGCGCGCTCGGGGAGACGCAGGAGGGTGGCGGCGCCATCAGCGAGTGCTTCCAGGTGGCATCCCGGATCGTCCCCGGCGACAAGGAGAGCTGGCACCGCGAATGGCTCGTGGTGGCAGAGCGCAACCGCGACCGCGGCGATCGCGCCGAGCGTGCCGGACACGTGGCCACGGCCCGCGCGTGCTGGCTGCGCGCCGTCGACTACTACCGCTCGGCGGAGTTCTGGCTGGCGGGCGACGATCCCCGGCGGCTCGCGTTGTTCGGCGAGTGCGAGCGCTGCTTCCAGAAGGCCGGGAGGTACCTCGACCCGCCGGCCGAGACGGTGGGCGTCCCCTACGAGGGTGGCCTCGAGCTGCCGGCGTACTTCCTGCGCTCGCCGCTGGCCGAGCCCGGGCGCACGCCGGTCCTGATCGGCTTCGGCGGGCTGGACTCCTTCAAGGAGGAGCTGCTCTTCATGGTCGGCCGCGGGGCGCTGGAGCGCGGGATCTCCTGCCTGCTGGTGGACGGACCGGGGCAGGGCGGCGCGCTGCGCCGCCACGGGCTGCACACGCGCTTCGACTACGAGGTCCCGGTCGGCCGGTGCATCGACTACCTGCTCACGCGCGGCGACGTCGACCCGGAGCGCATCGCGGTCAGCGGCTCGAGCCTCGGCGGCTACTACGCCGCCCGGGCCGGCGCCTTCGAGCACCGGCTCGCGGCGGTCATCTCGCACGGAGCCATCTGGAGCATCGACGCGCTGTGGGGCGGAGCGGACGACTCGCATGGCTTGGCCGGCCACATCCGCTGGGTGTTCGGCGCCGACTCCATGGCGGATGCGCTCGAGAAGGCCCGGCGCTTCGACCTCGACGGCGTCCTCGGCGGAATCCGCTGCCCGTACCTGATCGTCCACGGCGGCCACGACGTCCTGGGCGTCCAGCAGGCGACGCGGGTGCGCGACGAAGCGCGCGCCGCGGGCGTCGACGTGACGCTGAAGCTGCTCGACGCCGAGGAGACCGGCGCCGAGCACTGCCAGCACGACAACCCCTCGATCGCGATGGAGTACATGGGCGACTGGCTCGCCGACGTCTTCGGGATCGTCAACCGGGCGCCGTCGGGCTAGCTCGTTGCCAGCGTCTCGGGACGCCCGGCGGGTCCGGCGAACGTCAACTGCGGCATGATCCTTGCCAACGATCCTGTCCTACCGGGCCAGTGTCCCGGTAGGGCAGGACGGTGCGGAACGATCCTGTCCTGGGGGGACAGTGGCCACACTCGGCAGGACGCTTTCCTCCGGACCCGCCTTCCTTACAAGCGGAAGTTCGTCCCGCCGCACGCTCACTCGGACAGCGCCAGCCAGACGATGCCGGCCGCGATCAGGCCGATCGGCGCCAGGCGGGTCAGCGCAGCCGACTCGCCGAACAGCACGATCGCCGCGAGCGCGGCGCCCACCGCGCCGGTGCCGGTCCACACGGCGTAGCCCGTGCCGACCGGCAGGTCGCGCCGCGCCAGCGCCAGCAGCACCATGCTGACGACCAGCGCAGCGACGAAGCGGAGCGTCGCCCCGCGGTTCGCGAATCCGTCGGACTCCTTGAGCGCCAGCGCCCACACCGTCTCGAAGACGCCGGCGACGAAGAGCAGCACCCAGGCCATCTGCGCACCTCTGGAGAGATCGTGTCCATGTGGTGCGCGTCGTCTTTGCGTGACCGGGTACGGCGCGCGTCTCGTCCGGGCGTGGGGGGCCCGCGCTGGTAGCGTCGCCGGTCATGGCCGACTTCATCTCACGCGGCTTCGGCGGTCGCCGGCGCACGCCGGACGACCTCTCGGCGCGGCTCCCTCCTGGCCAGTACGCGGAGCCCGGCTTCCCGGTGCTCACCGCCGGCCCGACGCCCGAGGTGGGCGAGTGGAGCCTGCGGATCGACGGCATGGTCGGCGCGGTGCGCGAGTGGACCGAGGCGGAGTTCCACGAGCTGCCGTTCGAGACCGTGCCGTGCGACATCCACTGCGTGACGCAATGGTCCAAGCTCGGCACCAGCTTCGGCGGCGTGTCGCTGGACGTGCTGCTCGAGCAGGTCGAGCCGCTCGGCGCCTACGCGATCGCCTACTCCCACGGCGGCTACACGACCAACCTCGCGATCGAGGACCTCAGCGACGGGAAGGCGTGGGTGGTGACCGAGCACGAGGGCGAGCCGCTGCCGCGCGAGCACGGTGGCCCCGTCCGGCTGCTGGTGCCGCACCTGTACTTCTGGAAGAGCGCGAAGTGGCTCGCCGGCCTGCGCGTGATGGACCACGACGAGCCGGGCTTCTAGGAGGCCAACGGCTACCACAACCGCGGCGACCCGTGGAAGGAGGAGCGCTATTGGGGCGACTGACGCCGGTCGAGCAGCGCGCCCCAGGCCGGTGGCAGATCGCCACGGTCGCGGCGATCGGGCTCCAGACCCCGCGCGTGAAGACGTTCCGGATGCGCCTGCCGATGTGGATGCCGCACGTGCCTGGCCAGCACTACGACGTGCGGCTCACGGCGCCCGACGGCTACCGCGCCCAGCGCTCGTACTCGGTGGCCTCGTCCCCGCTCGACGAGGGTGAGATCGAGCTGACGATCGACCGGCTGGCGGACGGCGAGGTCTCCCCCTACTTCCACGACGTCCTCGTCGAGGGCGACCAGGTGGAGCTGCGCGGCCCGTTCGCGTCCTACTTCGTGTGGCGGGGCGACGAGCCGGGGCCGGTGCTGCTCGTCGGCGGCGGATCGGGCGTCGTGCCCCTGATGGCGATGCTGCGCCACCGGCGGCGGACGATGCCCCAGCTGGAGATGCGGCTGGTGTACTCGGTGCGGTCGGCGCAGGACGTGATCTACGCCGGCGAGCTGGGCGACGACGCGGTGCTCACCTTCACGCGCGAGCCGCCGGCGGGGTGGACCGGGCACACGGGGCGGATCGACGGCGCGCTGCTCGGCGACGCCCGCACGGCCTTCGTCTGCGGGTCGCACGGGTTCGTCGAGACGGCGAGCCGGCTGCTGCTGGAGGCGGGCCTGGACCGGGAGTGGATCCGCACGGAGCGGTTCGGCCCCACGGGCTGAGGGTGCGGCTGTCGCCACCCCGGCTCTCGGGACTTCCCCGGTGCGGAGCGGACGCCGCGGACGTACGGTCAGTTCATGTCCGCCGCCGCCCGCGCTCAGCTCGGCATCATCGCGGCCGCCTACCTGCTCTACAGCGCGGCGCGGTGGGTCACGATCGGCGACCTGGCGACCGCGCAGGAGCACGCCGAGTGGATCCTGGCGCTGGAGCGCGACCTCGGCCTCGCGGTCGAGCGGTCCGTCCAGGCGGCGCTGACCGGCAGCTGGGTGCTGTGGGTGCTGAACCACCTTTACCTCGCCGCGCAGGCGGCGACTCAGCAGCAGCACGCGGACGGCGGCGTCGCGGCCGCGGGCGGACGCCACGCC
>JBOGYU010000419.1:0-4417 GCA_050696935.1 Solirubrobacteraceae bacterium
CGCCGTCACCGTGGCGTCGCCGGCGGCGTCACCGCGCCCGGCCGCTCGCCCTCGCCGGCGCTCTGCCCATCGAGCCACGAGTCCAGGGCGGGCGGGTGGCCGAGCTGGCCGAGCTCCGACGCGTCGCGCCCGAACAGCAGCTCGACGGTCCAGTCGGTGACCAGGCGCAGCTGGCGCTTGATCCCCGGCATCATCGCGAGGTGGTAGGTGCGGGCGAGGAACCAGGCCGGGAAGCCGCGCCACTTGATGCCGACGGTCTCGGCCACGGCCTGGTGGTGGCCCATGTCCACGAACACGCCGAGCGTCTTGTACGTGAATGGACGCGCGCGGCCGGCGCCGAGCGCGGCGGCCACGTTGCCTGCGACCGTCCGCCCTTGGCGCAGCGCGTGCTGGCAGGTGGGTGGCGTGGCCATGCCGGGGCGGGCGGGGTCCGGGACGGCCGCGGCGTCGCCGATCGCCCACACGTCCGGGCGGCCCTGCACCTGGCAGAAGCGGTCGACCACGATCCGCCCGCCGTCGTCGAGCGGCAGCCCGAGCCGCGCGACGACCGGGTGCGGCCTGACGCCGGCGGTCCAGGCGACGGTACGGCAGGGGACGACCTCGCCGTCGGACAGCTCGACGGACTCGCTCGACACGCGCTCCACGGTCGTGCCCGTGCGCACCTCGATCCCGCGGCGGCGCAGCTCCACGGCGGCGAACTCCGCCAGGTCCTCGGAGATCTCCGGCATCACGCGGTCGCGCGCCTCGACCAGGACGAACCGCACCCCCTGCAGGCGGGAGCGGGGATAGAGGTCGATCACGTCGGCGGCGAAGTCCTGGAGCTCGGCGAGCCCCTCGAGGCCGGCGTACCCCGCGCCCACGAAGACGTAGGTGAGCAGCGCGCGCCGCGTCGCCTCGTCGTCCACCGACTCGGCGCGCTCGAGCGTCTGCAGGATCTGGTTGCGCAGCGCGATCGCCTCGGAGAGCGTCTTGAAGCCGACGGCGTGCTCGCGCAGCCCCGGCACCGGCACCGTCCGGGAGATCGACCCGAGCGAGACGATCAGGTGGTCGTAGCCGAGCTCGACCTCCTGGCCCTCGGCGGTCGTCGCCGACACCATGCGGCGGTCGGGGTCGGCCCCCGTGACGTGGCCCAGCACCAGCTCGGTGCTCCGCAGGTGCTCGCGCAGCGGCACGACGACGTGCCGCGGCTCCAGCGTGCCGGCCGCCGCACCCGGCAGCAGCGGGGTGTAGAGCATGAAGTTGACGTCGGTGACGATCGTCACCTTGGCGGCGTGGCGCGGCAGCGTCCGCTCGAGCTTGCGCGCCGCGTAGAGCCCGCCGAAGCCGCCGCCGAGGATGAGTACGTTCCAGGCCATGCCCCTGATGCTAAGGCGGCTCGCAGGAGCTTGCGACTGCGAGGCCGCCGCACGCGGTCACCCGCGCGTCATTCTCATCAGCTCCGCGAAGCGGGCGGCGCTCACGTTGCCGCCGGTGATCGTCACCCCCACGCGCAGGCCGCGGGCGTCCACGCGCCCGGCGAGCAGGGCCGCGAGGGCGCAGGCGCCCGACGGCTCGGCGACCGTCTTCAGCCGCTCGAACAGGAACCGCATCGCGCCGACGATCTCGGCGTCGGAGGCGAGCACGACGTCGTCGACGCGCTCCCTGATGACCGGGAACGTGCGCTCACCGGGCTGGTCGAGCTGCTGGCCGTCGGCGATCGTGCGCGGCACCGGTATCCGCACCCGCTCGCCCGCGTACAGCGAGCGGCGGACGTCGTCGCCGGCCTCGGGCTCCACGCCGATCACGCGCACGTCCTCCAGCAGCCCTTTGGCGGCGGTCGAGCAGCCCGAGATCAGCCCTCCCCCGCCGACGCACACGAGCAGCAGGTCGAGCGACCCGGCGTCCTCGATCAGCTCGAGCGCGACGGTCCCCTGCCCCGCCATCACGCGCTCGTCGTCATAGGGATGCACGGGCACGAGCCCGCGCTCTGCCACGAGCGCCGCGAGCAGCTCCTCGCGATCCTCCCCGTAGCGGTCGAACCGGACCACCTCGGCGCCGTACTCCTCGGTGGCGGCGAGCTTGCCCGGCGGCGCGTCCTCGGGCATCAGGATCAAGGCGGGGGACATGTGCAGCCGCGCGGCGAGGGCGAGCGCCTGCGCGTGGTTGCCCGAGGAGACGGTGGCGACCCCGCGGGCGCGCTCCTCGTCGGTGAGCGAGGCGACGGTGTTGTAGGCGCCGCGGAACTTGAAGGCGCCGACGCGCTGGAGGTTCTCGGCCTTCAGGAAGACCGTCGCCCCGGTCGCCTCGTCGAGCGCGCACGAGGTGAGCACGGGCGTGCGGTGGGCGACGCCGTCGATCCGGCGGGCGGCGGCACGGACGTCGTCGAGCGAGATCATGTGATGAGCAGGATGGCGGACCAGCCGCCGCCGTCGCGGCGCGCTGCCGGCGCGAGGCCGCGGCGCGCGAACGCCGCCGCCACCTCGTCCACCTCGTGCGGCTCGAGGCCGGAGGCGATGAGCCGCTCGGGCGGGCGCTCCATGCGCGCGGCGACCTCCAGCAGGAGCGGCCGCACGAGGTTCGCGGCGACGGTCGGCGCCCACGGCCCGGGGGCGTGCCGGAGATCGTGCACGGTGGCGTCGACGACGATGCCGTTCGCCGCCGCCGCGGCGAGGGTGGCGACGACCGACTCGGGCTCCACGTCGCACGCGAGCACCGGCTCGAAGCCCAGCCGGGCGGCGGCGAGCGCGAGGACGCCGGAGCCGCAGCCCCAGTCGGCGAGCGCGCCTCGCGCCGGAACGGTCAGGAGCAGCTCGAGCGAGAGCCGGGTGGACGGGTGGGCGCCGGTGCCGAAGGCCTGGCCGGGCTCGATGACGACGTCCAGCGCGCCCTCGCGAGGCGGCGCCCAGGGCGGCCGCACGCGCAGCGGCCCGACGTCGAGGGGCCGGTGCCACTCGCGCCAGCGCTCGTCCCAGTCGTCCGGGAGCTCGGAGGTCGAGACGTCGACGAGCGCGTCGCCCGCCGCCGCGCGCACATCGGGGAGGGTGGGCAGCTCCCCGCGGGCGCCGTAGACCGCCAGCTCGACGGTGCCGTCGCCGACGTCGCGCTCCTCCAAGCCGGACGGCGAGAGCACGAGCAGCTCGGCGGCGACGAGCTCGGCGTGCTCGCGCGGCACGCGCACGGCGAGCCGGATCACGCCGCCAGGGCGGCCGCCGCCCACTCGCCCTCGGCGCGGCGGTCGCGCTCGCGCAGCCCGTGCCGCGCGAACGCCGCCGCGACCTCGTCGACCTCCTCCCGCAGCATCCCCGACACCAGCAGCCGCTCGGGCGGGCGCTCGATCGTCCCGGCGACCGCCAGCAGCAGCTCGCGCGTGAGGTTGGCGGTGACCGTGGGCGCCCAGGGCGCCGGCGTGGCGCCGAGATTGAGCCATTTCGTGGTCACTTCCACGCCGTTCGCCGCGGCATTCGCGCGGATGAACTCCAGCGCACCCGGGTCGACCTCCACCGCGGTCACCGGCGCGAACCCCAGCTTCGCCGCCGCGACCGCCAGCACGCCGCTGCCCGCACCCCAGTCGCACAGCGCGCCGCCCGGCTCCGCGGCGAGCAGCAGCTCCACGCACAGCCGCGTGGTCGGGTGCGTGCCGGCGCCGAAGGTGAGCCCCGGGTCGATCACGAGGTCGTCGGAGCCGCCCGCCACCCACGGCGGCCGGATCACGAGCGGGCCGACCCGCACGGGCTTCAGATACTCGTGCCCGCGCCGCGCCCAGCCGTCGGGCACCGGCTCGGAGACCACGTCCACCAGCGCGTCCCCGGCGAGCGCGCGGATGTCGTCGAGCCGCGGCAGCTCGGCCGCCGGCGCGTACAGGGAGTACTCGACGTCGCCGTCGACCTCGCGCTCCTCGGCGCCGGCGTGCAGCAGCGGGAGCAACCGCGCCAGCGCGATCTCCGCGCGGTCCGCCCGCACCCGGATGCCGAGGCGGACGACCGGCGGTGTCACGACGCGGCCGCCGCCCCCGTCAACCCGCGAGCACCCGCCGCAGCTTCGCGATCATGCCCTCGTCGGCGCGCTGGTTGTCCTCCGTCAGCGTGCCCGCGAACCGCTCGAGCATGTCGCGCTGCTCGCGCGTGAGCCGGCGGGGGATCGTGACGTTGACCACCACCCGCAGGTCGCCGGTGCGCCCGCGCCCGAGCGGCGGCATCCCGCGGCCGCCCATCGTGATCGTCTCGCCCGGCTGCGTGCCCGCCTTGATCTCGATCGGGATGTCCCCGTCGAGCGTCGGCACCTGCACCGTCGTCCCGAGCGCCGCGAGTGGCGCCGGCACGTCGACCACCGTCACCAGGTCGCCGCCGTCGCGCAGGAAGCGCTCGTCTTCCCGCACGCGCACGACCACGTACAGGTCGCCGTTCGGCCCGCCGCGCTCGCCGGCGGCGTCGTGGTGATC
>JBOGYU010000420.1:0-4383 GCA_050696935.1 Solirubrobacteraceae bacterium
CCCGCAGCCCGGCGGTGGCGCCGAGCGAGACCAGCAGCACGTCGGTCATCGCGCGTCGTAGGGCAGGAACGAGCCGCCGAAGCCGGGCGCGCGGATGAGCCGGATCGGCTGCAGCGGCGACGTGCGGTCGACGTAGAAGCGGACGCCGTCGCGCTCCTCGATCGCCGCCACCGCCGACTCCTGCCGGCGCCATGCGAGCGCCCAGATCATGGCGCCGCCCGCGGCCACGGCCGCCGCCGGCGGCCGGACGACGCCGAGACCGGCGAAGACGAGCGTGTAGACGAGCAGCGGCCACAGGCGGTTGAGGATCGTCAGCCCGGGCCGCAGCTCGGGCAGCGTGGTCTGGCTGCGCGCGGTCGCCAGCAGGCGCGCGATCGGCGGCGACGCCTCGGCGCGGCGGCCGATCCAGGCGCCGAGCAGCACCGCGCAGGGCCACCAGCCGGCGCTCGCCAGCACAAGCACGCGGTCGAACTCGCGCGAGACGCCGATCACCGCGAGCGTGGCGAGCAGCGTCGCTGAGCCGGCGCTGAGCAGCACCGTGGCCTTGAGGAAGTCCCCGAACCGCACGTGCGGCTCAGTCGAGCAGCGCCCGCAGGAGGTCGCGCACGCCGTCGGTGCCCTCGACCATGAGGTCGGCCTCCCGCTGGAGCGCGGACGGCCCCTCGTCAGAGCGCACGCCAATCCGCACCGCGGCGCCCATGCGGCCCATGTCGACCAGCTCGGTCAGGCCCCGGAAGGCGTCGAGGTCCGTCTGGTCGTCGCCGACGTACAGCCCGGCGGCGAGGTCGCGGTCGCGCAGCATCGTCACGATGCCGGCGCCCTTGTCGATCCGCACGGGCGGGCGCACCTCGAGCACCTTGCGGCCCCAGTGGGCGGTGAAGCCGGCCTTCTCGGCCGCCGCGGCGACCTCCTCGATCGCGGCCTGCGCCTCCTCCTCGTCGGGCACCCCGCGCCAATGCAGCGCGGCGATCGCCTCCTTGTCCTCCAGCCGCACGCGCAGGCGGCGCAGCCGCTCGCCGAACGCCTCGCGGGCGAAGTTCTGCACCCGGCGCGTCCACGCCTGCAGCTCGCGGTCGAGCTCCGGCGCGATCGCCCCCGGCATCAGCACCTCCGAGCCGTGCGAGCCCAGGTAGGCGATCGAGCCGAGCGCTACGATCCGCCGGGCGTCGGACGCCCGCCGGCCCGACACGCACGCGACCACGCCGTAGCGGCGGGCGACCTCGATCAGCGCCCGCCGGGTGCTCTCCGGCATGTGCGCGTCGTCGGGGTGCTGGACGATCGGCGCGAGCACGCCGTCCACGTCGAGGAGGACGGCGGACCGCTCGGGCTCGGCCTTCAGCGGCCGCAGCAGCTCCTCGAGGGTTCCGGTCGGGCCCTGCACTCGCTCTAGTATGCCGCCCATGCTCGCGGACCCGATCACCGGCTACGTGGGGCGGGACGGCGTGCGGCCGGACGGCGAGGGGTTCTAGTTCAGCGGTCCTTCTTCAGCAGGTCGCGGATCTCGCCGAGCAGGACGACGTCCTCCGGCACCGCCTCCGGCTCGGGCTCGAGCCCGGCCTTGCGGCGCGCCTGCAGCGCGTTGACCGGCTCGACGACGAGGAAGAAGATCGCCGCGGCGATGATCACGAACGCGACGATCGCGTTGATGAAGCTGCCGTAGCGGAACTGCGACTCGTTGATCGTGAAGGTCAGCCCCGAGAAGTCGGGCTGACCGCCGATCGCCGCGATCAATGGCGTGATCATGTCCCCCACCAGCGAGGTGATGACCGCTCCGAAGGCCGCCCCGATCACGACCGCGACCGCCAGGTCGACGACGTTCCCGCGCATCAGGAACTCGCGGAACTCCTTGAACATCCGTCCCTTCCCTCCGGGGGTATCCTCGCTCACCGCATGCCCGGCGAGCCCGTCCACTGCCTGGTGGAGATCCCCAAGGGATCGCGGAACAAATACCAGTGGGACCAGCGGCTCGGCGGGATCAAGCTCGACCGGTTCCTGTTCTCCTCGGTGGTGTATCCCACCGACTACGGCTTCATCCCCGACACGCTGGCGCCGAAGGGCGAGCCGCTGGACGCCATGGTCTGCGTGTCCGAGCCCACGTTCCCCGGCTGCATGATCGAGGTCCGCGTGATCGCCGTCTTCCGCACCAGCGACGAGCGCGGGCAGGACGACAAGCTGCTGTGCGTGCCGCACGAGGACCCGAACTGGAGCGGCCTCGAGCGGCTGGGCGACCTGCCCGACCAGCTGCGCTCCGAGATCGAGCACTTCTTCTCGATCTACAAGGAGCCGGAGGGCAAGCAGGTCGAGGTCCACGGCTGGGAGGACCGCGAGGTCGCCGAGCGGCTGCTGGACGAGGCGCACGAGCGCTTCGCGAGTGCCTGAACCGGGAACCCTCCTCGTATGCGGAGCTCGACCGAGGCCGGCAAGCGCACCCGGTGGGGGACGTTGCGGCGGACCGTCTCCGGCGTCAAGGCCGACAACATCACCGACTGGGCCGCGGCGCTCACCTACTACGGCGTGCTGTCGCTGTTCCCGGCGCTGATCGCGCTGATCTCGCTCGTGGGCCTCGTGGTCGACCCGGCCACGGTCACGCGCGTGCTCACGGACACGGTCTCGCAGCTCGGGCCGCAGACGGCGGCGGACACCTTCAGCGGGCCGATCGAGAGCATCGCGGGCAGCCGGCAGACGGCGGGCGTGCTGCTGATCGCCGGCCTCGTCGGCGCGCTGTGGACGGCGTCGGGATACACGGGCGCGTTCATGCGCGCCTCGAACTCGATCTACTCTCGAGAGGAGCGGCGTCCGTTCTGGAAGCTGCGGCCGCTGCAGATGCTCGTCACGCTCGTGCTGGTCCTGCTCGCCGCGCTGGTGGTCGTCGCGTTGATCGTGTCCGGCCCGGTCGCCGAGGCGATCGGCGGCGCGGTCGGGCTCGGCGACACGGCGGTGCTCGTGTGGCAGATCGCCAAGTGGCCGGTGATGCTCGCGGTGGTCGTGTTCATGCTGGCGGTCCTGTATTGGTCCTCCCCGAGTGCCAGGCCCAAGGGCTTTCGCTGGATCTCGCCGGGCAGCGTGCTGGCGATCGCGGTGTGGGTCGTCGCGTCGGCCGCCTTCGCCATCTACGTCGGGAGCTTCGGCTCGTACGACAAGACGTACGGCACGCTCGGCGGCGTGATCGTGTTCCTCGTATGGCTGTGGATCACGAACGTCGCGATCCTGCTGGGCGCAGAGCTGAACGCCCAGACAGAGCGAGAGCCCGAGGCCACGCAGGGCGAGGAGGAGGTCGAGGCGCCGGCTCGCGTGGAGCCCGAGCTCGTGGGCCGCCGCTGAGCCTCAACCCGCGCGCGCCGGGCGCCGATGAACACCCGGCATGGACGCCACCGTTCGCCGCGCGCTGATCGCGCTCCTGCTCTGCGCGGTCGCGGTGGTGGCCACCGAGAGGTTCCTGGGCGCCTCCGCGCGCGAGGCGGCGGCCTCGGGGGAGATCACGCCGGACATTCGCGCCGAGGGGCTGCGGTTCGCGCCCGATGTCTCGGAACGCGACCGCGCCTGGATCCTCGCGGCGATCGCCGCCGCCCGGCCCGAGGCGCAGATCCTGATCGACGAGGTGGACGGGCTGGTGCAGGTCCGGACACACTCGAACCAGGGCGACACGATCGGCTGGGCGCGGTCCGGCCCGCACGGGTCGGTGATCAGCGTGGACACCGCCGCGCTGAACGGCGACCGGGCGCTCGACCGCAACGTGGTCGTGCTCCACGAGCTCGGTCACGTGATCGACTACGTGCTCGTGCCTGACGAGCTCGTCGCGCGGCTCGACCAGGGCATCCCGCGCGGCGAGTGCGCGCCGGGGTCCGAGCCGTTCGGTGCGTGCGCGATCGCCGAGGAGCGCTTCGCCGACACGTTCGCCAAGTGGGCGCTGCGCGGAGCGGTCTCCCTCGCCGGGTCGGGCTACGGCATCCCCACGCCGACCTCGCTCGAGGGCTGGGGCGCGCCGCTCGGCCGGCTCGCCGTCGAGCTGCGGGTCGCCGCCGGGACCTAGACACGACCGCCGGTCGAGCGCCGCCGGCCGAAGCTCCGACCCGCTGGCGGTTCCGCACCCGCCCGGGGCGCGCCAGCGTTCCGGGCATGGACACGAGCCTCCTCCCGCCGGACCTCCAGGCGGCCCATCACCTGCTCGCCGACCCCGTCCTCGCGCCGGCTCGCGGGGACGGCCTGGACTGGGACGCGCTGTTCGCCCGCTCGCTGGCCCTGCCTCCACCGGCCGGCGTGCTGGTCGCGACCGCCTATGAGCTGGCGGAGGCGCGGCGGGCGCTCTCGCTCTGGGAGATCCCGGCGGGGCTCGACGCCGCCGGGATGCAGCGGGTCGTGGAGGCCCTCTGCCTCAGTCACGGC
>JBOGYU010000421.1:0-4362 GCA_050696935.1 Solirubrobacteraceae bacterium
GCCTCGCCGAGCGTCCCGAGCCCGTTCGCGAGCGAGTGGCCGGCGCGGCCGAACGCCGAGGAGTCGGCGGGCTCGATCGCCGCGTCCGGGTCGTTCGCGACCGCGACCGCGGCGGCCCGCGCCGCTTGCTCGACCTCTCGCAGCCGCGTCTCCCAGCGCCGGTGCCAGGCTGCCAGCGCGGCGTCGCCGCGTCCCGCCGCCAGCTCGGCGAGGTACGCGAGCAGGGTGGTCACGTGCTGGACGTCGAGCACCGCCCCCCGCAGCGCCTGGTTGCGCTCGAGCAGCAGGTCGCCCGCTCCCCGCAGCCCGGCGCCGCGGGCGCCGACGGCCTGGGCGGCGGGGTACCCGTGCAGGCCGTGCGCCGCGGTGCGGTCGGCGAGCTCATCGAGCAGCTCGCGCGCCGCCTCGGCGCCGTCATCGAGCGCGGCGACGCCGCCGAGGCGGCGCGACAGCTTCTCCCAGTGGCCGGCCAGCTGGCGCACCGCGGCATGCAGCTCGCGCAGGGCCCGGTGCTCGGCCGGGAAGAGACCGTCGTCGGTGATGCTCATGCCCGGTGCCCGGCCGGGAAGAGTCCGTGGCCGGTGACGCTCATGCGCTCCACGTCCCGGCGAGCGCGGCGTAGGCGGCGAGCTCGGTGACCTTGTTCACGGCGCCGAAGGTATCGCCCGTCACGCCGCCGAGCACCCGCGCTACTGAAAGCGCCCGGGCTCCCACAGCGGCTCGCCGCCGTCCGCGGCGACGTTGATTCCGCGCGAGAGGATGAACAGCAGGTCGGACAGCCGGTTCAGGTAGCGGACGCACTCGGCGTTGACCTCGTCGCCGCACGCGACCGTCCGCCGCTCCGCCCGCCGGCACACCGTCCGGCACACGTGCAGCGCGGCCGCCGCCGGGGCACCGCCCGGAAGGACGAACGACTTCAGCGCGGGCAGCTCGGCGTTGACCTCGTCGCACGCCCGCTCCAGCCACTCGGTCTGCGCAGAAGACACGCGCAGTCGCGAGCGGTCGCCGCCGTGGGGCACCGAGATGTCGGCCCCCACGTCGAACAGGTCGTTCTGGACCCGCCGCAGCCACTCCGCGAACCGCTCGGGCAGGCCGGGCACGCCCAGAGCGACGCCGAGCTGCGCGTTGAGCTCGTCGACGGTCCCGTAGGCCTCGATCCGCTCGTGCGTCTTCGGGACCCGGCTCATGTCGCCGAGATGCGTCTCGCCGCCGTCGCCGAGCCGCGTGTAGATGCGTGTGAGATTGACCGTCATCGCGTCGCCCCGGGGTATACCATGCGCCCCAGACCAGGTCGGTGGACAGGGAAGCCGGTGAGACTCCGGCGCGGACCCGCCACTGTGACCGGGGAAGCCCGCCGCACGCGGCCGCAGAGGCCGCAGCCACTGGCATCGCAGCGCGAGTCGGGAAGGCGCGGAGGGTAGGCCCGGGAGCCAGGAGACCTCCCTCCGACCACGAAGCCGACACGCCCTCGCGGAAAGGGGTGGCTCCACCGATGAATCTCCGATCTCCCGCCGGCCTCGCGGCCGCACTCGTCGCGCTCGCGTTGCCGGCGGCCGCGCACGCCGGGCCGACCGTCACCGTCCGGGTGGAGGGCGCCGGCGGCACGCTGCTCGAGCGCACCCGGGTGGCCCTCCCGGACACCCCGTTCCCGGCCTGCGACCAGCCGCATACCGCCGCCTCGGCGATCGAGGAGGCCACCCGCGGCAACTGGGACCGCCAGGAGTTCACGCAGACGATCCTCGGCGAGACGCACAAGTTCGACGACTCCGACTACTGGGCGGAGTGGGTGGATCGCGGCGCCGGCCCCAAGCGCGGCAACGGCATCTGCAGCGACGTCCTGGCCGAGGGGGACGAGCTCGTCATGCTCGTCGATCGCTCGCCGCCACCGACGTACGCTCCCAGCGTGTTCCCGCTCGACCTCGAGGGCGTCCCGGCGCAGGTGACGGCCGGGGACGCGGTGGGCGTCACCGTCGTCGAGTACCGCTCGGCCACCGGAGCGGCCGGCGAGGGGGACCGCACGCCGGTCGGCGGGGCGACCGTCACAGCCGGCGCCGCCTCGGCCACGACCGGCGCCGACGGCCGCGCCACGCTCGTGCTCGACCAGCCCGGACCGGTCGCGATCAAGGCCACCCGCCCCGGGAACGCCGCCTCCGGGGCCGAGCACGTCACCGTCCTGCAGCGGGTCGTCGGGCCGCCGCTGCTCACCCCCGGACCGGACCTGCTCGCGCCGATCGGTCGGATTGACGGCATCCGGGAGCAGCAGCGCTTCCGCCGCCGCCGCGCGCCCCGCGAGCTACGCGGCACGGTCGCGCCGGACCCCTCCGGCCTGCGCGCCGTCAAGCTGCGCCTGACGCGCCAGGTCGGCCGCCGGTGCTGGTACTTCTCCGGCAGCCGGGAGCGGTTCCTGCGCCGCCGCTGCGGCACCCGGCACGCGTTCAAGGTCGGCGAGGAGCCGCGCTGGAGCTACCTGCTGCCCCGTCGCCTGCGGCGCGGCCGGTACGTCCTCGACGTGATCGCGATGGACCGCGCCGGCAACCGCGACACGCTCGAGCGCGGGCGCAGCCGGGTGGTGTTCCACGTCCGATGACGAGCGCGCTGATCGTCGCTGCCCTCGCGCTCTCGGCGCCGACCGTCGACGTGATGGTCGTCGGGAAGGAGCGGGTCCTGCACACCGGCGAGGTGCGGCTGAAGCAGCGGGGCGTGAAGGTCGCCGGCCGGCGCTGCCGCGTCGGCGCCCGGACGCCGCTGTCCGTGCTCGCCGGCACCCGCCTGAGGCTGCGGCTGCGCGACTACGGCCGCTGCTCCCGCCGCCCCCGCGATGCGAGCGGCCTCTACGTGCGAGGCGTCCGCCGGGAGGTCGAGCGCGGCCGGGCCGGCTGGGTCTACAAGGTCGGCCGCCGGGCGGGCACCGCGGGAGCCGGCGACCCCAGCGTGCGCGGCGGCCGGCACGTGACGTGGTTCTGGTGCGTGCGCGCGGGCGACTGCCAGCGCACGCTTGAGGTCCGGCCGGAGCGGACCGCGGTCGCGCCCGGCGAGGCGCTGCGCGTGACGGTGCGCGGCTACGACGACCTGGGGCGCGGCGTGCCGGTCGAGGGCGCGACCGTTCGCCTGGGTACCGCGACTGCGCTCACCGGCCCCGACGGCACGGCCACGCTCGTCGCCGGCTCCCGGACCGGGCGCGTCGACCTCGAGGCCGAGCGCGACGGCATGGTCCCCGCCTTCCCGCGTCAGGTGCGCGTGGGATGAGGCTCGCGCCGGCGCTCTGTGCGCTCGCCCTCCTCGCCGGCGGCTGCGGCGTCGGCGAGGGGGAGCCCTCCGACGGCGACGTCACGCTCAGGGTCACGCGCGACTTCGGCGTCGAGCCGCTCCGCGAGGAGGTCGAGGAGGGCGCCCGGGAGGGCGACACGGTGATGCGCCTGCTCCAGCGCAGCTACGAGGTGGACACCCGCTACGGCGGCGGCTTCGTGCAGGAGATCGACGGCGTCGGCGGCGGCCGCGAGGACGGCCGGCGGGTCGACTGGTTCTACTACGTCAACGGCATCGAGGCGCCCCTCGGAGCCGTCGAGCGCGAGGTCGCGAGCGGCGACCGCGTGTGGTGGGACCACCACACGTGGGAGGCGGCCCAGCGCATCCCCGCGGTCGTCGGCTCCTACCCGGAGCCGTTCGCGACCGGCACGGAGGGCAAGCGCTTCCCGGTGCGGCTGGTGTGCGCGGGTGCGGTGGAGCGCTCGTGCGACGAGGTGGCCACGCGGCTCCAGGAGGCCGGCGTGGAGCAGCTCTCCCGCGCGGTGATCGAGCAGTCGCCCGGCGAGGAGGTCCTGCGCGTGCTGGTCGGCAGGTGGGCCGACGTGCGGCGCGACGCCGTGGCGCGCGGGCTCGAGCGCGGCCCGGGCACGAGCGGCGTGTTCGCCCGTCCGGCCCCTTCCGGCACCGAGCTGATGCTGCTCGACACGGCGGGGCGGCCGGTGCGGACGCTGCGCGCCGGCGCCGGGCTGGTCGCGGCGACGGCGGTCCAGGCGCAGGCGCCCACCTGGATCGTCACCGGGACCGACGACGTGGGGGTGGCCGCCGCGGCGGCCGCGCTCGCCGAGGAGCGCCTGGAGGAGCGCTTCGCCGTGGCGGTGGAGGACGGCAAGGACGTGCCGGTGCCGATCACCGAGGCTGCGCCGTGACCCACCGCCGGCGCTCCAGCCCCCTGCACGCCGCCCGCGCGGGGATCGCGGCGCTGTGGTGCGTGGTGCTGGGCCTGGTCGCACTGTCGTTCGAGCATCCGGTCCTGCTGGCGGCGCTGATCGCGGCGGCGCTCGCTGCGGGCGCCGCCGCCCGGGTCGGCCGGGACGTCGGGCGTGCGCTGGCGTGGGC
>JBOGYU010000422.1:0-4361 GCA_050696935.1 Solirubrobacteraceae bacterium
GTTCGAGCCCGAGCGCCGGCGCGACGACCGCGCGATCGTCGTGCTGCGGGTCAGCGGCTGAGCGGCTCGCCGGCGGCCGTCACGGCGCCGAGCAGCGTCCCGAGCAGGAGGCCGTGCAGCCCGGCGCGGTCCATGTCGCGGTGCTCGAGCCAGTCCAGCACCGCGCCGTCCATGAACCACAGCCAGCCGCGGACGGCGGCGCGCAGGGGCGGCCGGGGATCGGGCGAGATCCCGGCGAGGATGCGCTCGGCGGTGGCGTCGCGCACGCGGTCCACCAGCTCCCGCACCTCCGGCACCGCGCCGACGCTGCGGATCAGCTTCGCGTACGCGTCGGCGTGGCGCTCCACCCAGCCCAGGTAGGCGTCGAGGCTGCCGGCGAGCTGCTCCACCGGGGGGCGCGCGGGATCGGGCTCGGTGAGCCGCGCCAGCTCGGTGGCCGCCTGCTCGAGCGTGGCCGCGAAGTAGGCCTGCTTGGAGGGGAAGTAGTGGTAGAGCAGCGCCTTGGAGATCCCCGCCTCGCGCGCGATCCGGGCCATCGAGAGCTCGTCGTAGGCGTGCCGGGCGAACAGCTCGGCTCCCAGGGCGAGCAGCCGGCGCCGGCGCTCCTCTACGTCCAGGCGGGTGTAGGCGGGCTCCGGGCGGCTCATCGGGACTACGCTAGTCGGATGGCCGAAGCGCCGGACCCGCCCCGTCATCCGACGTCCCTCGACGAGGAGCTGCTGGAGGCCGAGACCACCGCGGTCCTCTCGGAGTTCACGGACGCCCAGCGCCTGCTGCGCATCCGGGAGGAGCTGCGCGCGGGGTTCGAGGCGCTGCGCCCGCTCGGGAAGGCCGTGTCGATCTTCGGCTCCGCGCGCACGCCGCGCGACCACCCGCGCTACCTGGCTGCGCGCGAGATGGCGCGCACGCTCGGGCATGCCGGCTTCGCGATCATCACCGGCGGGGGGCCCGGGATCATGGAGGCCGCCAACCGCGGCGCGCAGGACGCGGGCGTGCCGTCGGTCGGGCTCGGGATCGACCTGCCGGGCGAGCTCGGGCTCAACGAGTGGGTCGACGTGGAGCTGGACTTCCACTACTTCTTCACGCGCAAGGTGATGTTCGTGCGCTACGCGAGCGGCTTCGTGGTCTATCCCGGCGGGTTCGGGACGCTCGACGAGATGTTCGAGGCCGCCACGCTGCGCCAGACCGAGAAGATCCGCTACTTCCCGATCGTGCTCATGGGCCGGGACTACTGGGGCGGCCTGGTCGACTGGCTGCGGGACTCGGTGCTGGCGGACGGGAACATCGGCCCGGCCGACGTCTCGACGCTCGAGGTGTGCGACGAGGCGGGGCCCGTGCTGGAGATCCTCGAGGACGTCGAGCACCGGCGCCCGCGGGCGGCATGAGCGGCGCCGACGAGCTCCGGCGCCCGCGGACGGCATGATCGGCGCCGTCCGGCTGCGGGTCGCCGACGTGGAGCGCGTCCGCGCCTACTACGAGCGGGCGATCGGGCTGCGGACGCTGGATCGTGAGGGTGACCTCGTGCGGCTGGGGGCCGACACGCCGCTGGTGGAGCTGGTCGGAGATGCGGGCGCCCCGCCGGCGCCCGCCCGCAGCACCGGCCTGTTCCACCTCGCGATCCTGGTGCCGAGCCGGGCGGACCTCGCGCGCTCGGTGAGGCGCGTGGTGGCCGCCGGCGAGCGCTTCACCGGCACCTCGGACCACTTCGTCAGCGAGGCGCTCTACCTGCGCGACCCGGAGGGCAACGGGATCGAGATCTACCGCGACCGGCCGCGCTCGGAGTGGGAGTACGAGCCTGACGGGGAGCTGCGGATGGGCACCGTCGCGCTCGACCTCGACGGCGTGATGGCGGAGCTGCCCGCGCCGCGAGAGCCGGGCGAGGCCGAGGTCGGCGACGAGGCCTCGACGGACGAACCCGAGGTCGGTGACGAGGCCGAGGGCCGGGGCAGGGACGGGATGCCGGACGGGACGGTGATCGGCCACGTGCATCTGCACGTCGCCGACCTCGGGCCGGCGGAGGCGTTCTACGCCGGCGAGCTGCGGCTGGACGTGACGGTCCGCTCGTATCCGGGAGCGCTGTTCCTGTCGGACGGCGGCTACCACCACCACGTCGGCCTGAACACGTGGGCCGGCGAGGGCGCCCCGCCCCCGCCGCCCGGCTCGCGCGGCCTGGAGTGGTTCGAGCTGCGCCGCCCCGGGTCCGGGCTGGTGAGCGACCCGTCGGGGAACCGGGTCCTGCTGCGCGGCTAGGCGATCGATCCCACGCCCGACGGCGGCGGCGGCTCGAGCCGTCCGGCGGGGCCGGCGAACGTCAACAGCTTGCTTGTAGGGCAGCGGGTCCGTGGGCGCGAATTCGCCGAGTGTCGAGTTCGTCGGCCTGGGGCCGATGTATTCGACACTCGGTCCGAGAAGCCATCGCGGCCGCCGGGACCTCCGCCTTCTTACAAGCGGAAGTTCGTCCCACCGCGTCCCCGCGCCGCTAGGCGATGGTCTCGTGGACCCACTCGCCGCCGCGGCGGCCGAGCGTGAGGAGCTCGCGGGTGCCGGACGACTCCACGCGGAAGACGGCCTTGTCCTGGTCGGTGCCCGGGCGGTCGAGCACCTCGATGAGGATGAGCGACTCGGGCTCGCTGCCCCGCTCCGAGGCGTAGATCCGGCGCGCGGCGTCCTCGAGGGTGTCGCGGTCCCAGCCGCGGTCCTGCGCCGCGGCGGCGGCGAGGTCGCGGTTGACCTGCTCCAGCGAGGCGTCGAAGGCCGGCCGGGAGCGGGCGAGCTGTCGCGAGCGGGCGACGGCGCCGCCGACCGCGAGCAGCGCGAGCACGACGATGACGATGATCAGCCAGGTGGGCACGACGCGGGATTACAGCACGACCGCGCGCGAGCTCAGGTGCGCGCCGACCTTGCGCTTGACACGCTGGAGCGCATTGTCGACCGTCTTGCAGTCGCAGTCGAGCCGCTCGCCGATCGCCGTGTAGGAGTGCCCGTCGAGGTACAGGGAGAGCACGCGCGACTCCAGCTCGGACAGCACGGTGGAAAGACAGGCCACCAGCGAGCGCAGCTCCTCGGAGGAGATCACCTGGTTGACGGGGTCGTGGACGGTCGAGCCCGGGAGCACCTCGTCGAGGGTCGGCTCTGAATCCGCGGCGCCGGCGGGAGAGGCAGAGAAGGACACGTATCCGTTGAGCGGCGTGTGCTTGTTGCGCGTCGCGGTCTTCACCGCCGTGATGATCTGGCGGGTGATGCACAGCTCCGCGAAGTTGCGGAACGAGGACTCGCGGTCCGAGCGGAAGTCACGGATCGCCTTGTAGAACCCGACCAGGCCCTCCTGGATCAGGTCCTCGGAGTCGCCGCCGACCAGGAAGTAGGAAGAGGACTTCAGTCGGACGAACGAGTAGTAGCGGCGGACCAGCCGGTCGTAGGCGTCGGCGCTTCCCTGTTTGGCGAGGGCGATGAGGTACGTATCCTCGACTTGTACTTGAGCCTGAGCCCTGGTTGGAGACAGTCTGGCCACGAGCACGTCCTTCCCTGGGCGCAATGTCGGCCCATTCGTCGTGGCGCACACCTCCCCCGGCGCCGATATGCGTGTCCTGAGGGCTCCATCATAACCCTCAAGCTCAACGTTATAGCGGCGAGGGTTGCACGCTTATGTGGACGTGTCAAGCCGCGACTGCAAGATCGCGTACAGCAGGACGGCCGCCGTGGCGCTCACATTGAGCGACTCGATGCGGCCTTTGAGGGGGATCGAAACCAGGTCGTCGCAGGCGGAGGCCACCCGGGGGCGCAGGCCGCGCCCCTCGGCGCCGAGGACGATCACGACGCCGCCCGAGTAGTCGGGGGCCGTGTATGGCGTGGGCGCCGTCGCCGCGGCGCCGTAGCACCAGGCGCCGGCGGCCTTGGCGTCGGCGAGGAAGTCGGCGAGGTTGCGGACGCGTGCTATCTGGAGATGCTCCACCGCGCCGGCCGACGCCTTGCAGACCGCGGGGGTCACGTCGGCCGACCGCCGCTCGGGGATCACGACGCCGGTCGCGCCGGCACCCTCCGCCGTCCGGCACACCGCGCCGAGGTTCTGCGGGTCGGTGACCTCGTCGAGCGCGACGATCAGCGGCTCGGGCGCGGCGAGCAGCTCCGCCGCGTCCGCGTACGGGTAGGGGTCGACCTCGGCACAGACGCCCTGGTGGGCGTCGGAGCGGGAGCGCGCCTCGATCTCCTCGGCACCGGCGATCGTGGGCCGGACGCCCCATCCGTCGCGGGCCGCCATCTCCGTCGCCCATACTCGATGGACGCGGCGGCGGCCACGAAGCGCCTCGCGAACCGGGTTGCGGCCGTACACGACCATGCGCCCCGGGGCGGCGCCACGATCG
>JBOGYU010000423.1:0-4356 GCA_050696935.1 Solirubrobacteraceae bacterium
TACGAGAACAGAACTCTCATCGACCCCGGTGCGAGCCTCGCCGCTTCGCGGCTCGCATACCCAGATCAGGAAATCAAGTAGAACTGCCCGAAAGCCCAACCCTGTCCGTCGGAACGGGGGAACTCCAGGACGGGCTGGCGGCGCTGCTGCTCCTCGTCTAAGGCAAAGCGCGGAGCCGACCGGCGACGCACTCGCTCCGACCGCTGAGCGGGCGTCCTGCGGTGTCCCGGTTGTCGCCGCTGACCGGGCAGTTCATCGGGCGGGTCTTACGGGACACGCGACAATGAGCGGCCGTCAACAGGGACGATCTTCAGGCACAACGCCTGCAAGGGGTTCCTGCTACGCGACGATCTGGGAGCTGAATGAGTGATTCCATGTCGAGAAGCTCTGACCGGCTCCGGTCATCAGGTGAAGGGCCTCGACAGGCGCGGCCCATGACACCAGGAGACCTATGACGATTCAGCGGATGGACAACGTTCTCATCGTGGTCGATGACCTCGAGGCTGCTAAAGCGTTCTTCGCCGAACTCGGTATGGAGCTGGAAGGCGAGGCGACGAACGAGGGGCGTTGGGTGGACCGCGTCGTCGGGCTCACCGACGTCCGTGCCGACCTCGCCATGATGCGGACCCCGGACGGCCACGGCCGGGTTGAGCTGACGAAGTTCCACACGCCGCCGGCGGTCAGAGCCGAGCCGGAAAACGCGCCGGCGAACACGCTGGGCATACGCCGCATCATGTTCGCTGTCGACGACATCGACGACGTCGTTGCCCGCCTGCGCAGCCACGGTGCCGAACTCGTCGGCGAGATCGCGCAGTACGAGGACATCTACCGGGTCTGCTTCCTGCGTGGCCCTGAGGGCATCATCATCGGACTGGCCGAGCAGCTCAGCTGAAACCCTCCATGGTGCGGCCGGGGGCGCATGGCACCCCGGTGATCGCGGTAGGGACGGGTCTTCGCCTGTGGGGCTCGACCCGCCCCCGCACAGATCCCAGCGTGCACTGCTAGCGCACCGGGCTCCTCCCTTGGGTTCGGGCGGCGAAACGAGCGGTGGGCCAGGGATGGGCGATCTGCGGCCACGGTAGCCATCGGTTGCGGAGGCCCCGCATCCGCTCCCACGTCAGCCGGGTGCGCTGGCTGCGGCGCCGCAGCGCCCGGTACCAGTGCTCGGTGGCGAAGTAGCGGAAGGCGAGCAGCGCCTGGCTGTTGTCGGGCACGCCGTAGTAGTTGGCATGCCCGCGCAGGACGCTGGCCAGCAAGCGGCCCTGCTCGGGGATCGGCTGGTGGCGGCGTCGCATCAGCTCGGCCTTGACCGAGCGGAGCTTCGCGTGCAGCCGCTTCGAGTCGGTGACGCGCTTGACCTTGAAACGGCCGTTCCTCGTCTTCGCGCAGATGTGCGTGAAGCCCAGGAAGCGGAACGTCTCAGACCTCCCGAGACCGCGCCCGGCGCGAGTACGGGCGGCGAACCGCCCGAACTCGATCGGCCGCGTCTTCTCGGCGTTCAGCTCCAGGCCGAACCTCGCGAGCCTGTCGCGCAACTCGGCCCAGAACCGCTCGGCGTCGTCCCGATGCTCGAATCCCACCACGGCGTCATCGGCGAAACGCACGATGATCACGTCGCCGCGCGCGTGCCGCGCTCGCCATTGGTGGGCCCAGAGGTCGAAGACGTAGTGGGCGTAGATGTTCGCCAGGAGCGGAGAAACCGAGGCTCCTTGGGGAACGCCCTCCTCAAACGCCGTCCACGACCCGTGCTCGATGACCCCCGCGGCCATCCACTTGCGGAGTAGCCGCAGGACCCTCCGGTCCGCGATCCGGTGCTCAACAAACCGCTCCAGCCAGCGATGGTCAAGGCGGGAGAAGTAGTCCCGGAAATCCAGGTCGAGCACCCAGTTCACCCGCTTCCGTTGGATCCCGGTCGTGAGCGCGTCCAGCGCGTGATGCGGGGAGCGCCCCGGCCGGAACCCATACGAGAAACCGAGGAAGTCGTGCTCGTAGATCGCGTTCAACACCTCCACCACCGCCCGCTGCAGGATCTTGTCCTCAAGCGCGGCGATCCCGAGCGGCCGCTGCCGCCCGTCCGGCTTCGGTATGTACGTCCTCCGCGACGGCTTCGCCCGGTAGCTCCCGCGATGCACGCGCGCGTGCAGGTCCCGAAGGTTCTCCTCGAGATCCTGCCCGTACTCGTGCCACGTCACGCCGTCCACACCGGGCGCGGCCCTCGGCCGAAGCGCGAGGTACGCCGCCCGCAGGCGATCGACATCGACGTGGTGCAGGAGCGCGGTAAGCCACACCTCCTTGTCCCTGCGCGCCAGCCGGCGCACGCGACCGAGCTCACTTGACACGCCTTGCCCGGCGCTGCGTCCGGGGCGTGTTTTGCCGGTCGCGCTCCCCTTGGGCGATCCCCTTCCCTCCACCGCCTCCGCCGCCCCGCCCTGGGCGTTGTTCGGCAGCTTCGCAGGTACTACTGGATCGTCTGACGTCCCACGGTCGTGCATCACGGGCTTACGGCCTTGGCCTTCCCCGCACGACCCGCCCAACCATCACCACAGGCGGGTGACCGTGGGACCTCCCGGTTCTCGCACCCGGAGACTCCGCGCATGCACAGGTTCTTCGACCCCGCGGGGCCCGACGACGGCTCGCGATAACGCCGCCGCCGATGTTGCCTTCCGCTTCCTATGACAGCGTCGGCACCCCGAATGGCGTTAACGAGGCTCATACCCCAGCCTGCGCATACCCCTACCGACGCCCCGCCGCCGCCCTCGCGGGCGGCCGACGCACGGCTCGGGGCCATCGTGATTCGCTAGATCCTCGACGTAGAGCGTTCTCATCTCCTTCTCCAGGCCGGTTTATCCCGGCGCTTTCCATAGGCACGACATCGCCGTCTGGGAGCTCGCCATCAGTGGGAGCTGAAGCACCGTCGCTGTCGCAACGAGGCAAATGGAGCGGCGCTGGACGCCGGCGCGGCCCACCGCCTCCAGGCCAAAGCGGCAGCCGTTGCTGCCAGGTCCAACGCATGGCCGGTATTGGGCGCGCCGGAAGCTGCGGCTGGATCCCGGCGACGAGGACTACGCCCGCGCCAGCCGGGCGCGGAGCACCGCTCGCTGGGTCTCGTGAGCGAGATCAGCGCGGGCCGCGTCGGCGAGCGCGCGCATCACTTCCTGCGACGGAACCGGACGGCCGCCATCGCGGCCGCCGAGGCCCCAGAGCGCCGCTGGCCTCCCATCGGGACCCTCCAGCGGGACGGCGACCCACCACGTCAGCCCGAGCCGCTCGCCCGGGCCCCCGGGTGAGCGCGGGACGCTCGGGTCGTGGACGACCAGCCGGGCGCCACCTTCGCGCAGCGCTGCCCACGTTGCCGTCCCGGGCTTGGCCGGCGGGACGGCTGCACGCAGCCACGTGGTCAGCGCAGGATCGCCTGCGACCTCGGCGGTAGCACGGCGCAAGACGCCACCGCTGACGACGTCCACGCACGAGACGTCGGCCACGCTCTCGAGCGCCAGCGCGCACAGCGGCTCGAGCCCACGCACCTCCGGCGGCTGCGCCGCAGCGGCGAACGAGATCCTCACGATCGTGCCCGCCCCGTCGCGCCTGGGCTCGACCTCCAGCGTCTGCGCCAGTGCGCCGACCACCGCCAGGCCGTGACCGATCCCGGGCGACTCATCACGCGCCGCGACGCCCCTGCCCTCGTCGATGACCTCGACCACCAGGCGGTCGCCATCGGCCCGGCAGCGCACGCTCACCCGTCCGCCCTCCCGCCCGGCGTAGGCGTGGATGACCGCGTTGGTCACGGTCTCCGACACCGCATGGATCATCTCGTCGGACGCGCCCACCGCCGAGGCGAACGCGGCGGCACGACGGCGCATCCGGCCCACGGTGGACGGCACGGCAGGCAGCGTCCAGACAGGGCGCGATGCGGCCGATGCGCGCACAAACCTGACGCTAGCGCGCACTGTGGCCAGCGAGCGCCGGCGAAGGCATCACCACGACGCTGCCGAGAGCCATACGCACGACCTCGCCGCCCATGGGAAAAGTGCTCCCTGTCGCGCAAAGCAGCACGCGATTGCCGTGGCCGAGTAGCGCAGGCAGGCGAAGGGAGCAGCGCGCTGGTGCGGGCGCGGCCCGGCGAGCAGGGTGCTGAGTCGCATGATAGGGGCAGCGCGAGCGCCGCTGCTGCCTTTCACGAATGCAGGAGCGAGGTGGGAGCGGATCGCGCTTCGGCGGACGACTGGTCGTCGTCGTGCGACGCGAGGTCGCACGTTGTGAGTGAACTACCGACTGGGGGATCGACTGATGTGATGTTGAGCGCGTAGTTCCAGGTCGTGCTCGTTGGCCTGTCCCCACCTCGACGTGCGTTGTCCG
>JBOGYU010000424.1:0-4338 GCA_050696935.1 Solirubrobacteraceae bacterium
GCGCACGAGGGCGTGACGCTCGACGGCGAGTTCCGCCTCGAGGCCGCACAGGCCGCGATGGAGCATCGGCTCGCCGCGGGCGAGCCGCCGACCGCCGTCGTGGTCGCCAACAACCTCATGACGGTCGGCGTGCTGCGCGCGCTGCGCCGGGCCGGGCTGCGCGTCCCCGACGACGTGTCGCTGGTCGGAATCGACGACCCGGCCTGGGCCGAGCTGATCGAGCCGCCACTGACCGCGATGGCCCAGCCCGTGGGCCGCATGGCTGCCGACGCCATGGCGCTGCTCATGGGGCGTGTCGGCGACGACGACGCGGGCGAGCCGCGTCGAATCGTGCACTCGTTCGAGCTCCGGCGTCGCGCGTCGACGCGGGCTCTGACTTCAGAACGCTAGGAGCCGCCCATGGCCCGAATCGCCCTCATGACCGTGTCCGACGGCCGCAAGGGCGTCCACGACGACATCGAGTCCTTCGCCATGACCGTGCAGCGGCGGATCGAGGAGGCGCTGCGCGCCCGCGGCCACGAGCTCATCGGCGCCGAGGAGAGCGTCTGGACGAACGAGGGAGCGGTCGCCACCGCCCGCCGCCTCGCCGACGCGCGGCCCGACCTCACCGCCTTCAACATCCCCGTGTGGGCCTTCCCGCACTTCACCGTGCTCGCGGCGCGGGAGACGCCCGGCCCGCTCGTGCTCTTCTCCAACGTGAACCCGAAGTACCCCGGGATGGTGGGGATGCTCGCCGCCGGCGGCGCGCTCGATCAGCTCGGCCGGTTGCACGCACGCGCCTGGGGCGACGTCGGCGACGGAGCGGTCGTCGACCGGATCGAGCGCATCGCGAGCGCCGGGGCCGCGGTGCGGCGGCTGCAGGGCAGCACCTTCGGGCGCATCGGCGGGCGGCCGATGGGCATGTACACCGCGGTCTCGAGCAGCGACCAGTGGATGGAGAAGTTCGGCGTCGACGTGGAGGAGATCGACCAGTATGAGCTGGTGCGGCGCGCCGAGGCCGTCGACGGCGGCTACGCGAGCGGCGCGCGCCGGTGGCTGGAGGAGCGGGCGGCCGGTGTGCACTACGACGAACGCCAGCTCACGCCGGAGCTGCTCGAGCGCCAGCTGCGCTCCTACCACGCGCTGCGCGAGCTGGTCGCCGACCAACGGCTCGACTTCTGCGGCATCAAGGCGCAGCCCGAGCTGACGAACCACTTCTGCACGATGGACGTCGCCGAGGCCTTCCTCAACGACCCCTACGACTGGGACGGTCCCAAGGCGCCGATCGTGTGCGCGACCGAGGCCGACATGGACGCCGCGCTCACGATGCAGATCCTGGGCTCGCTCTCGGGCAGGCCCGCGCTCTTCGCCGACGTCCGCCACTACCACGCGGACCTGGGGATCTGGGACCTCTGCAACTCCGGCCAGCACGCGACCTGGTTCGCCGCCCGCTCCGACGAGGCCGAGGAGAACCTGCGCCACGTCCATCTCTACCCCCAGGAGTTCTACTTCCCGGCCGGCGGCGCGTCGGTGCACCACCTCGCCGCCGCGGGCGAGATGACCTTCGCGCGCCTGACGCGCCTCGACGGCCGCTACCGGATGCAGGTGCTGCGCGGGGCGCTGGAGCAGTTCGACGCCGAGACCAACGAGCGGCTCATGCGCGCCTCGACCTACGAGTGGCCGCACGCCTTCGCGCGCTTCGACGCCTCGTCGGACGAGATCCTCTCGCGCTACGGCTCCAACCACATCCACGCGACCCCCGGCGACCACGTCGAGGAGCTGCGCCTCTTCTGCCGCTTGCTCGACGTGGACTTCGACGGCTTCGGCTCGCTGCGATGAGCGACCTGCGTTCCCTCAGGAGCCCGGGCGCGTGTTGAAGACGAGCTCGCCGACGCCGCTCGAACACGGTACGCGCTGATGCGATTCCCCGCCTCGGGCGAGAACATCTCGCCGTGGGCGCCCCGGACCACGAGGGTGGGCGTGGCGATCGCGCCGACCCGGTCGGCGAACGAGGTGGCGATTGCGGCGTTTCATGTTGTCACGGGATGTCGGGCCGGGGGGAGGAGGGCGGTGCTCGAGCGTGCCATTCTGTGGGAATGCGCACGTTCGGAGGGCATCGAGTCGACAGGGCATGAGCGAGAGCGGCAAGCCAGGTTCCACCGAACTCAAGGAGCTGATGGGCCGGGTGCTCGAGTCGGACGCCTCCGAGGCGTTCGGGCGGTTCATCGTGCGACAGATCGCTCTCGGTGACATGGCACCCAACGCTGATGACGCCGTGCTCGAGGGCATCGAAGAATCGCCGGATGGAGGGGCTGCGATGGCGGAAGCGCACCTGCTCGGCCTGCCAGAGCACGAGCGCGAGGAGCTCCTCGAGCGGGCCGGCATGGAGGCCGGCCGCCGACTGCACGCAGCCGCATTCGCGCTGCTCGCAGCCGTCGGTGCCGCGCGGCTCCCCGTCGAAGTCAGCCCCGAGATGGTGGCCGTGGCAGCGATAACGGAGCTTGGTGACTCGACCCGGCCCGACGCGACGCCGTCCTGAGCTGCCTGGCGCCTACCTCGGCCGCCAGTCGATGCAGCTGGTAGCGAGCCGCGTCGGCTGACCAGGGCCGTCCACAGGTAGGTGAGCCGTGCATCTGGGAACCGCACGACGCTCGCAGCTGTAACGACGGAGAATGCGTGGACTCGAGCGCTGAAGGCGCGGATAACGCGGCTACCGGCTGGCATGCCCGTCGCCGCTTTCGCGCTCGCCTTTGCCGGCTCGCTCCTGTACTTCTCGCTTGCCGACGGCGACGGCAGCGGCGACGCACCCGCGCCGGCTGCCGCACCACCCGACCGGAGCGCCGGGCGGAGGGGCGCACCGGCGGAGGGCAGGCTCGTCGTGACGTTCAATGCCGCGGCCGATGAGCCTGGCAAGGGGTACCTCGGAGCAATTGTCAAATGTTGTGGATGACGGCGTGACGGGTCATCAGGCGGCGACCCTCTCGTCCGTCGTCGTGTCCTCGTCGTCCGTGACCCGCTCGCCGTCGTAAAACTCGACTCCGTCGAGCACCTCCTTCACCAGCTCCGAGCCGTTGAACGCCCGCCAGCTCTGCTGCGCCTGGTCGAGCAGCTTGTAGGCCATCGCGAGCGCCGCGGCCTTCGAGCCGGCGCCCTTCTGCACCCGGGTGCGCAGCTTCACCGTGGCGAACGCCGACTCGATCGGATTCGTGGTCCGCAGGTGGCGCCAGTGCTCGGCGGGGAAGTCGTAGAAGGCGAACAGCTCGCTGCGGTCCTTGTCGAGCTTCGCGACCGCCTTCGGGTACTTGGCGCCGAACTCGCGCCGGAAGTCCTCGAGCGCCCGCCCGGCGTCGGTCCTGGTGGGGGCCTCCATGATCTCGTGCAGCATGCCCTTCGCCCTCGGCTGCACGCGCTTCGGCAGGGCGTCGAGCACATTCGCGATCTTGTGCACCCAGCAACGCTGGTGGCGGGCCCGCGGGTAGACGTCGCGCAGCGCCGCCCAGGCGCCGAGCGCGCCGTCGCCGGTGACGAGCTGCGGCTCGTTCATCCCGCGCGCCTTCAGCTCACGCAGCACGCACGCCCACGACTCGGTCGACTCGCGGTAGCCGTCCTCGACGGCGAGCAGCTCCTTGGTGCCGTCCTCGCGCACGCCGATCACGACCAGCAGGCAGAGCCGGTCGTCCTCGCCCAGGCGGACCGTCACGTGCACGCCGTCGACGAACAGGTAGCAGTAGCGCGTGAAGTCGAGCCGGCGGGTGCGGAACGCCTCGTACTCGCCCCGCCACTGCTCGGTCAGGCGCCCGATCGAGCTCGCTGAGAGCCCGGAGGCGTCCTCGCCGAGCAACTCCCTGAGCGCCGGCTCGAAGTCGCCGGTCGAGAGCCCGCGCAGGTAGAGCACCGGCAACACGTCCGACACCTTCGGCGAGCGGCGCGCGTAGCGCGGCAGGATCCGCGACGAGAACCTGACCCGCTCGCCCGTCTCGGGATCGCTGCGGCGATCGTCCACCCGCGGGGCCCTCAGCGCGACCGTGCCCGAGCCGACGGTCAGCCGCCGCTGCTGGGCGTGGCCGTTGCGACGCACGAGCCGGTGGCCGCGCTCGTCGAGCTCCTCCACGAGCCCCGACACGTACTCCTCGACCTCCGCCTCGAGCGCCGCGGCGATCATCCGCCGCGCGCCCTCGCGCGCCAGATCGTCGAGCGTGAGCGCGATCTCCTCACGCCCGACCGCGAGCCTGCGAACATCTCCCATGGCGTGCCCTCCTTGCCGGCCCTCGCCGGCGTTCGGTCTTCAACAACCGGGAGGGTACGCCGCCCTTCCCTTCACGCCGATCCACAACTCCTGGGTATAGCTCGGGTTTGCCC
>JBOGYU010000425.1:0-4317 GCA_050696935.1 Solirubrobacteraceae bacterium
GCTCCCGGGTCTGCAGCTCGCCCCACGTGCCGGCCGCCGCGCGCGACCAGCCGTCGCCCAGCACCGAGCCGACCCGGAGCGCCACAGCAGCGGGCTCGTCGGCGTCGAAGTAGGCGTCCGGGTGCATGACCTGCTCAGTCGAGGATGGTGGGCGGAACTCGTACGCGGTGTCCACGAGCGACCAGCTGCCGCCGGCCCGGCGCAGGAGCCGGCTCGCGAACACCTCGCCCTGCACGTACGGGAACAGCGTCTGCGCCTGCAGGAACGGTGGCAGGTCGCCGGTGTCGGCGAACGCCGAGGCGAGCACGCCGCCGAGCGTCTCCTCCACCGTGAAGTGGCGCTCGGCGTAGGCGTACATGAGCGCGGTGGCCGTCCCCTCGACCAGCGCGATCCGGGCGAGCGTGGCGTCGTCGCTCCCGCTGAGGTCCTCGATGTCGAGCCCGTAGCGCTGGTCCTCGAGCGCGTGCGTGAGCTCGTGCGCGAGCACCATCTCCGCAAGCACCGTGGTCCCCGTCGCGGCCCCGGCCACCACCCGCAGCCGCCCGCTGCGCGGCACGTAGTAGCCCCCAACGCCCTCCCCGTACAGCGACGCGGCCAGCTCGCGCAGGTCCGCGTCCGGCCCGATCAGCCCGAGCAGCTTGAGGATCTCCTCGTCCGCCCGGCGGCGCTCCGGCGGATACGAGCGGTCCAGCTCCTGCAGCCCCTCGGCCCGCGCCTGGTCCGCGCTGACCCGCTCCGGGCGCGGCACGCGCTCGAACCGCAGCTCGCGCAGCGCCTCCACCCGGCGGGCGATCACCTCCACCGGCGCCGTGCGGGGCGCGGGCGGCGGCGTTTTGTCCTCAGGAGTGGCGATCGCCGCGCCGAGCAGCGCGGCGAGCAGCACCGCCATCACGGTCAGGGGAGTCCGCATCCCTGATTGGATAGCGGGTCCACGATCGAAAGGACGCCAGCCCATGCCAGATCGCGCGGTTCGTGCTGCGCACGTCGCCGGCCCGTGTGGTGCCCGAGATCGTGTTCCAGCGGCCCTGCGAGTCCCAGTAGGCGCAAGCAATCTCTCGCCCCGCCGTTCTCCCTGGCAGTAGGCTTGACATTGCGTTGGCAGGACGTGCGATCGACGTGAGCGCTTCAGGGAACGGAGACACCGTCGCGTCTCTCCGTGCGCGGCTCGCCCGCACGGAGCGCGACGCTTCCGCGCGCCAGCATCAGCTCGAGCGCTACGCCGCCGACCTCCGCGAGGTCTTCAAGCAGGAGCGCGCCCGCGCGCAGGAGCTGCGCGAGTCCTACAAGGCGACGGTCCGCGCCCTCTCGAATGCGGTCGAGGCACGCGACGCCTACACCGGCAAGCACGCCGAGCGCGTGACCGCGTACGGGATCGCTCTCGCCCACGCGACGGGGCTCGACACCGACCACCGGCCCGGGATCGAGTTCGGCTTCCTCCTGCACGACGTCGGCAAGGTCGCGGTGCCCGACGCCGTCCTGTTCAAGAAGAGCGCGCTCAGCGACGACGAGTTCTCGCTGATCGCCCAGCACCCCGTGATCGGCTCGGAGATCCTGCGCGACGTGGACTTCCTCGGCGAGGGCAAGCTCGTGGTCCGCTACCACCACGAGCGCTGGGACGGTCGCGGCTACCCTGACCGCCTGTCGCGTGACGAGATCCCGCTGCCGGCGCGCGTGTTCGCGGTCGCCGACGCGCTCGACGCGCTCACCACCGACCGGCCCTACCGCCGCGCAGCCGGCTTCGAGTTCGCGCGGGAGGAGATCCGCTCGAGCGCCGGCACGCACTTCGATCCGACCGTGGTGGCCGCCTACGACACCATCTCCGACGAGACCTTCGCCGAGTTGCGGGACGGCGTCGCGTGACGCGGACGATCCTGATCGTCGACGACGATCCGATGATCCGCAAGCTGATCGCCACGACGCTCGAGGACGTCTCGGGGTACCGGCTGGAGGAGGCCTCCGACGGCGCGGAGGCGGTGGAGCGCGCCGTGCAGGCGCGGCCCGAGATCGTCTTCCTGGATGTCGACATGCCGCAGGTGAACGGGATCGAGGCGTGCCGGCGGCTGCGCTCGGACCCGGCGACGGCGGGCGCCACGATCGTGATGCTGACCGGCGACTCCGGGCCGCAGGCCGAGCGCGGCGCGCTGGCCGCGGGCGCCGACCTGTTCCTGACGAAGCCCTTCTCCCCGCTGCACCTGCTGCGGCTGGTGGACCGGATCGGGACGACGGGATGAAGCTCGGCCTCCATATCGGATACTGGGGGCTCGGGCTGTCGGCCGAGGAGCAGCTCCAGCTCGTCCAGGAGGCCGAGCGGCTGGGCTACGACTCCGTCTGGACCGCCGAGGCCTACGGGTCCGACGCCGCGACCATCCTCGGCTGGCTCGCGCAGGCGACGTCGCGGATCCGGCTGGGGTCGGCGATCTTCCAGATGCCCGGCCGGTCGCCCGCGATGACGGCGATGACCGCGGCGACGCTCGACCAGCTCTCCGGCGGGCGGATGATCCTCGGGATCGGCTCGAGCGGCCCGCAGGTCGCGGAGGGCTGGCACGGCCAGCGGTTCGGGCGCCAGCTCCGGCGCACGCGCGAGTACGTCGCCGTCGTGCGGATGGCGCTGGAGCGCCGGCGGGTGGAGTTCTCCGGGGAGACGCTGGAGCTGCCGCTGCCGGACGGCCCCGGGAAGGCGCTGAAGCTGACGATCGCGCCGGTGCAGGAGCGGATCCCGGTGTACCTCGCCGCGATCGGCCCCCGCAACACGACGCTCGCGGCCGAGATCGCCGACGGCTGGATCCCGACGCTCTTCTCCCCCGAGCACGTGGCCGAGTTCCGGCCGCTGCTGGAGCAGGGGTTCGCGCGCGCGGGCAACGCCAAGGGGTTCGGCGACTTCGACATCGCCCCCACGGTCAACGTGATGGTGTCCGACGACGCGGCCGCGGCCCAGGACGCGATGCGTCACTACGTCGCGCTGTACGTGGGCGGGATGGGGTCGCGGGAGAAGAACTTCTACAACGAGCTCGTCCGGCGGTACGGGTTCGAGGCGGCCGCCCGGGAGGTCCAGGACTTGTACCTGGAGGACCGCAAGGACGAGGCGGCCGCGGCGCTGCCGGCCGAGCTGATCGACACCGTCACGCTGTGCGGGCCGCGCGATCGGGTACGCGAGCGGCTCGCCGTCTACCGGGAGGCGGGCGTCGGCACGCTGATGCTCTCGCCGATGGCGTGGACGTTCCAGGATCGCCTGCAGCAGCTGCGGCTGGTCGCCGAGCTGGCTTGAGGGTCCTCCTCGGCGCGTTCGGCGACCCGGGGCACGCGTTCCCGATGCTCGCGCTGGGCTCGGAGCTCGCCGCGCGCGGGCACGCGGTCGCGCTCCAGACATGGCGGCGGTGGGAGGACGCGGTGGCGGGCGCGGGGATGGAGTTCCTCGCTGCTCCGGAGTACCACGTGTTCCCGACCCGGGAGGCGCCGCTGCAGCCGTACGCGGCGGCGGTGCGAGCGGCACGGGAGACGTGGCCGGTTGTGCGCTCGTTCGCGCCCGACGTGGCGGTGTCCGACATCCTGACCCCGGCGCCGGCGCTGGCGGCCGAGCTCGAGAGCGTGCCGGTGGCGACCCTGATCCCGCACCTGCATCCCGAGCTGCCGGCGGGATTCCCGCCCTATGCGATCGGGGCGCGGCTGCCGCGGACCGCGGTCGGACGGGCTCTGTGGCGGGGGTTCGACCCGCTCGTGGCGCGCGGGCTCGAGCGGGGCCGGCGGGAGTTCAACGAGTGCCGTGCGCGGCTCGGCCTGGCGCCGCTCCCCTGGGTCCACACCGGGATCTCGCGGTCGCTGACGCTCGTGGCGACGCTCCCGCAGCTCGAGTACCCGCGCGACTGGCCGGCGTGGACGCGGGTCGTGGGACCGCTGATGTGGGAGCCGCCGAGCGTGGGCGTCGAGGCCCCCGAGGGGTCGGGCCCGGTGGTGCTGGTGGCGCCCTCCACCGCCCAGGACCCGGACGCGCGGCTGCTGCGTGCGTCGCTGGCCGGGCTGGCGGACGAGCCGGTGCGCGTGATCGCGACCTCGAACGGGCGTGCTCCCGACCCCCCGCTGACCGTGCCGAGCAACGCCGTCCTCGTCCCGTGGCTGTCCTACTCCCAGACCATGCCGCGCTGCGACCTCGTGGTCTGCCACGGCGGGCACGGGACGCTGATGCGCGCGCTTGCCTCGGGGTGCCCGGTCGTGGTCTGCCCGGCGGGAGGGGACATGGGCGAGAACGCCGCGCGCGCTGACCGCGCCGGCCTCGGCGTCCGGCTCCCGCGCCGCTACTGCACGCCGCGCGCCGTGCGGCTG
>JBOGYU010000426.1:0-4314 GCA_050696935.1 Solirubrobacteraceae bacterium
GGTCAGCCGCGGGCGGCTGCGCCGCCTGATGCCCGCGTCCGCCTGAGGCGCGGCAGCCGGGCGGCGATCCGCCGCCGCAGCGATGGCCGGGCGGGAGCGCGCTGCCCCTTCACGATCCGGCCAGGCGGGATCGACGTGAGGATCAGCGGCGCGTTGCGGCGCCGGACGCGGCGGGCGTGCGCGAAGCCCGCGACGGTGACGGCGGCGCGCACCTCCCACTGCCCGGCCGGCAGCGGCGACCCGCCGGCGGCCGTCGTCGGCGTGATCCGCGCGGTGGCCTCGAGCACCGGCCGCACGCGGTCGGGCCGGCGGCCGGGGAGCAGCCGCACCTCGGTCCGCCCCGGCAGCTGGTGCTCCGTGTCCGCGCCCACCTCGTGCAGGTAGAACTTGACCTGGCTCTCGGCGAGCGCCTCCGTAGCGTCGCGCTCCTGCTCCCCGAGCGCCTCCGCCAGCGCTCCCGGGGCGTCCCAGAGCACGCTCTCGCCGCGGCGGACGAACTGAAGGCGTCGCGGCGCCAGGCGGGCCCGGACGCGCAGCACGAGGTGCGTCCCGTCGCCCTGGACCTGGCGCAGCCTGACCTTGGCGCGCATCCGCGACTCGAACGCCGCCAGTTCCTCCAGGGCCTCGTAGCGGCCGTCGCGGAGGAGCTGCGAGCGCGCCCGGAGGCTCAGGGGCAGCCGCTCGTGGACGCTCTCGTCGTAGCGCTCGAGCGCCAGCCGGCGCACCGCCTCGTACAGCTCCCGGCGGTACTCGGGGTCGCGGCGCAGGAACCCGTCGCCGCCGACGCGCTGGAGCATCTTCCCGCGGTACCAGTGCATGAGCACGCTGTCGCGGAACGGCCCGGGCTCGAGGTGGCGCTCCACCACGTCGAGCACCTCGCGGACGTTGCCGAAGTACGCCTCCGCCTCGAACGGGCGGAACGACGCGTTGGTGTCGGCGTCCCGCAGGACCCAGTGGTAGCAGGGGTAGTCGGCCAGCACCGAGATGCGCTCGGCGTGGACGTAGGAGCGGACGACGAACACGTGGTCCTCGAGCCGGCGGCGGCCTTCGGGGAACCGGATATCGTGCTCGGCCAGGAACGCCCGTCGGAAGAGCTTGTGCGGCGTGAGCAGCCCGAGCAGGGTCGTCGACTCGAACGGCACGCCGTGGACGTTCTGGCGGAACAGTGCGCGCGGGACACGCTTGCCGTGGCCGACCACCTTGCCGATCACGATGTCCGCGCGGTCGAGCACGGCCATCGCGTGCTGGCGCTCCAGCGCCTCCTCGCCCAGCCAGTCGTCGTTGTCGACGAAGTAGACGTAGTCGCCGCGGGCCATCTCGAGCCCGACGTTGCGCGGGCGTCCCGGCCAGCCGGAGTTCGGGATGTGCTCCACGCGCACGTGCGGGTGCTGGGCGGCCAGCTCGTCGAGCCGCGCCGGCGTCGCGTCCGTGGACCCGTCGTCGACGAAGATCAGCTCGCAGTCGCCGGCCGGCATCGACTGGCCGAGCAGCGACCGGATGCAGTCGTCGATGTTGGCGCCCGGGTCGAAGACCGGGACGATCACGCTCACCTTCGGCACGGGCCGGAAGATAGAAGGTGCCGCATCGACTCGCGGGTTGCCGTGTTGGGACAGCGCGATGCATCGAATCCTGCTCGCCCTGGTCCTCACCGGCGCCGCCCTCGCGGCAGCGCCCCCCGACGCGCTCGCCCGCACCGGCTCCTGCCTCGTCCCCGGCGTGGACGCCGTCTGCAGCGTGTGGACCGGCAAGGTCACGTTCGTCGGCGACGGCGACACGATCTACGTGAACGTCAAGGGGGAAGGGCGCAGGCACGTCCGCATCACCGGGATCAACGCGATGGAGCAGAGCGTCTACAGCCGGTTCGCCGCGCGCCGGCGGGGCGATTGCCACGCGCTCGAGGCGACAGCGCGGCTGGAGGAGCTGATCGAGCGCGGCAAGGGCCGCGTGCGGCTCGCGGCCCAGGACCCGGCGAGCAGGTCCGGCCGGCGCGTGCGCCGCTCGGTGGGGGTGAGGATCAAGGGCCGCTGGCGCGACGTGGGGCGGCGGCTGCTCGCCGAGGGCCACGCGCTGTGGCTGCCCAACAACGTCGAGCACGTGTGGAACCACGACTACAGCGTGCTGGCGCAGCGCGCCGCCCGCCTGGGGCGCGGGATGTGGAGCCCGGAGGCGTGCGGCGCAGGCCCGGGCGCGGCCGGCCAGGTGCGGGTGTGGGCAAACTGGGACGCCGACGGGGCCGACAAGGACAACCTCAACGGCGAGTGGATCAGGGTGCAGAACCTGGACCCGGCGGCGGAGCTCCCGCTCGGCGGCTGGTGGGTGCGCGACTCGGACCTGCGCCGCTACACGTTCCCCTCCTGGGTCACGCTGCCGCCCGGCGAGACCGTCACCGTGTACGTGGGGGACGGCCCGGACACGTGGACCGAGCTCTTCTGGGGCCTGCGCCGCCCGGTCTTCGACAACGCGAGCGACGGCGTCCGCGCAAAGGGCGACGGCGCCTACCTGTTCGACCCGGAGGGCGACCTGCGCGCGCACATGATGTACCCGTGCCGGTACGAGTGCTCGGACCCGAACATGGGCGCGATCCAGATCGGGGCCAAGTGGAAGGGCCGGGAGCACATCACCCTGCGCAACGTGGCGGGCCACGCGATCGATCTCGGCGCCTACCGCCTCTCCAGCCCGCCGTACTCGTACGCCTTCACGCGCGACGCGGTCCTGCTGCCGGGAGAGGAGATGCGGGTCGAGATCGAGGGCGACCCGGCGCGGGACACGCGGCTGGAGAAGCACTGGGGCGAAACGGGGCCGATCCTCAACAACACCGGCGACCGGGTCCGGCTGAGCAGCTACACCGACATCCGGATCGGCTGCTTCAGCTACGGCGACGGCGTCTGCTGAGACGCGGGGGCGTAGCCCCAGGCGGCGGTGATGTGGCGCAGCTCGGGCGGCTCCTCCTCGGGCGCCGGGAGCGGCCGCGGCGGCTGCACGCGGCCCGACTTGATGTTCTCCGACCAGTCGCCGAGGCCGGGGCGGAAGCGCCCGTGCCGGAAGGTCCCGTACTCGAGCATCTCCGGCTCCCACGCGACGCCGAGGAACTCGCACACCCGCCGGGTCTCGGCGGCCGGGTCGGCCGCGAGGTCCTCGTAGCGCACGGTCAGCCCCGGGTGCGCGCGGCGCGCGGCCTCGACGGCCTCGCAGAAGCGCAGCACGGTGGCGAGGTTGTGCTCCTCGGTGTCCTGGGGCCGGGCGCGGCGGCGCGAGCGCGCCGTGGCCAGCGGGTGGCGGAGCAGGAAGACGAACCGCGCGTCCGGCCAGCACTCGAGGATGCGGTCGGCGATGAAGACGTCGGTCGGCGTCTTGTTGACGAGGATCCGCTTGCCGCTGCGCGCAAGCTCGCGGTGCAGCACGCGGTCCCACAGCAGGTACTGGAGCGACTCGGGGTCCAGCTCGGCCGCGCGCAGCGACTTCTCGGTGTGCCGGCCCCGCACCTGAACCGACAGGTTGCGCAGGTGCAGCTCGTGCGGGGCGTGGATCTGCGAGTGGCTGTCGAGCAGCACGCGCAGAAGCGTCGAGCCCGAGCGCACGCTGGAGAGCACGAAGGCCGGCTCCTTCAGCAGCCGGTCGCGCCGCGCCCGGCGGGCTCGCCCCGCGGGCACCGGACGGCGGAGCTCGTAGCCGGTCGTGCGGGCGAGCACGCCGTTGATGCTCCGCTTGAGGTCCACGTGCCCGGAGTCTAGGTCCCCTTGACTTCTCGGTCCGGCCTGCTGGAGGATCGGTGCCATGCCCGGTCCGCTGCACGTGGAGGTGGAGCCGTGGGGGCCGGATCCCGACGTGGCCGAGGCGGCGGCCCGGGCAGCGCTCGAGCGCCCCGCCGTGAAGGCGGAGCTCGGCGGCGCGCAGGCCCGGCTGGTGGCGGTCCAGCCGCTCGACGGCGACGACGACGCCCCCGCCGGGGCGGTGCGGGCGACGGTCTACGACTACGCCGCCGAGCGCGCGCTGCTGGTGGACGTGCCGCTGGAGGGCGGCGGCGCTCCCGTGCTGGCCTCGAGCGCCCACCAGCCGCTGCCGAGCGCCGGCGAGCGGGAGGCCGCGATCGCGATCGTGCGCGAGGACGCAGAGCTGGGGCTGGCGCTGCGCGACGGCCGGCTCGAGCCCTACCGCGCGATGCCGCCGCTGCTCGAGGAGGAGCTGCCGGACGGGACCGTCGAGCGGACCGTGACCGTCGGGCTGCGCCCGGCGGACGGCGAGGACGGGCACGAGATCGTCGGCGTCCGGCTCGCGCGCGGCGAGGTCGTGCGCTTCGACGGCGGCGCCCCCGCC
>JBOGYU010000427.1:0-4314 GCA_050696935.1 Solirubrobacteraceae bacterium
GGGTCGTCGCGCTCGCCGCGTGGCTGCCGCGCGGGCTGCCCGGGCGCCTGGACGAGCTGGTCGCGCTCCCGGACGGGGTCCGGCCGCCGTCGGACTGGGGCGTGCAGGACGTGGCGCGCGCCCGGCTGGAGCCGCTGCTCGAGCGGCTCGAGTTCCGCACCCGCAGCGTGCGGCTGACGTTCCCGGACGCCGACGCCTGCTTCGCCGCCCTCCTGCGGCCGCTCGACGTCGAGGTCGACCGGTCGCGACTCGACGGCCTGCTCGCGTCCTGCAACGACGCGGTGTCCGGCGTGCAGATCAGCGCGCGCTACCTCGTGGCCGGCGGGCGCCGCTCTCTATACTGACGCGCTCGCATGCCCAAGATGAAGTCGCACTCCGGCGCGAAGAAGCGCTTCAAGCGGACCGCGAGCGGCAAGCTCAAGGCCCGTCACGCGTACTCGAGCCACATCCTCGAGAAGAAGTCGCCGAAGCGCAAGCGCTCGTTCGGGGTGGACCGCGACATCAAGAAGGCCGACCGCAAGGTCGTCACGAAGCTGCTGGGAGGCAACGGCCGATGACCCGCGTCAAGCGCTCGGTCCACGCGCGCAAGAAGCGCCGCGCCACCCTTGAGCTGGCCAAGGGCTACCGCGGCGAGGCGCACTCCTCGTACAAGCGGGCCAAGGAGGCGGTCATGAAGGCCGACTCCTACGCCTACCGCGACCGCCGCAACCGCAAGCGCGACTTCCGGCGCCTGTGGATCACCCGCATCAACGCCGCCGCCCGCCAGAACGGCATGAGCTACTCGGAGCTCATGCACGGGCTGAAGCTGGCCGGCGTCGAGCTCGACCGCAAGGTGCTCGCGGACATCGCCGTCCGCGACCCCGAGACCTTCCGCCGATTCGCCGACAGCGCCCGCGAGGCGTCGGCGGCCTGAACCCGCAGACACCCCTCACACCGGGCGTCCCTCCCTCGGAGCGGCGCCCTTCTTCGTTTAAGTGACGATTACGAGCCCCCACAACGACCAGCTGAAGGAGATCCGCAAGCTCGCCGGACGGCGCTGGCGCGACAAGCTGCGCCAGTTCGTGGCCGAGGGCGAGGACCTGCTGGCGGCGGCCGAGGCCGCGGGCTGGGAGGCGCGGGTGCGGCTCGTGGCGGAGGGGTCCGGTCTCGACGGCGAGGAGGTGCGGCCCGACCTGCTCGCGGGCGTCTCCGCGCTCGGGTCCGGCACCCGCGTGCTGGCGGTCTACGGTCAGCGGTGGGCGCCGGCGCCGGTGGGGCCGCTGTGCCTGGCGCTGTGGGGCGTCAACGACCCCGGCAACGTCGGCACCGCGCTGCGGGGCGCGCTGGCGTTCGGGGCGGCGAGCGTGGCGCTCGGTCCCGGCACCGCCGACCCGTACGGGCCGAAGGCGGTGCGGGCGTCGATGGGCGCGCTGTTCGAGGTGCCGGTGGCGCGGGTGCGCGTGGCCGGCAAGCTGCCGGGGCGCACGATCGCGCTGGTCGCGCGCGGCGGGGCGCCGCTGCACGAGGTGGTGGGCGGCGACGTCACGCTCGTCGTCGGCGCCGAGCGCGAGGGCCTGCCGCCGGAGGTGGTCGCCGCCTGCGACGTCGCGGGAACGATCGCACTGCCTCGCGCGGGGCGCTCGTCACCGCTTCGCTCGGCCGGCGACTCCCTGAACGCCGCGATGGCGGCCACGGTCGCCCTGTACGAGTCCACCCGCAACCTAAAGGGTCAGACCCTTTAGGTTTCGCGCCCCATGAACGAGCGGATCAGCGAGCTGCGAGCGGCCGGCGAGGCGGCAATCGCGGATGCCCCGGGCACCGCGGAGCTCGAGGACGTGCGCGTGCGCTTCCTCGGCCGCAAGGCCGAGCTGCCGAACCTGCTGCGCGGCGTGGCGGAGCTTCCGCCCGAGCAGCGCGGGCAGGTCGGCCGCGCCGCCAACGAGGCGCGCAGGGCGCTGGAGGCGGCGATCGAGGCTCGGCGCGCCGAGCTCGAGGCCGTGGAGCTCGACGCGCGGCTGGCAGCCGACGTGGTCGACGTCACGCTCCCCGGCTCGCCGGCGCAGCAGCCCGGCCGGCACCACCTGCTGACCGCGACCTGGCGCGAGATCGAGGACGTGTTCCTCGGCCTCGGCTTCCGGATCGTCGAGGGCCCGGAGGCCGAGCTCGTCTACTACAACTTCGACGCGCTCAACCACAGCCCGCAGCATCCCGCCCGGCTCCCGAGCGACACGTTCTACATCTCCGACGACGTCGTGCTGCGCACACACACCTCGCCGATGCAGGTGCGCGCGATGGAGCAGCACCCGCCGCCGCTGTACATCGTCGTTCCCGGCCGCACCTACCGGCCCGACAGCGACGCGACGCACACCCCGCAGTTCCACCAGGTCGAGGGCCTGGCGGTGGACGAGGACATCACGCTCGCCGACCTCCAGGGCACGCTGCTCGCCTTCGCCCGCGCGATCTTCGGCGACGAGCGCGAGGTGCGCCTGCGCCCGCACTTCTTCCCCTTCACCGAGCCGAGCGTGGAGTGCGACGTGTCCTGCTTCAACTGCCGCGACGGGTTCCTGCCCGACGGCTCGCGCTGCCCCCTGTGCAAGGGCACGGGGTGGATCGAGATCCTCGGCGCCGGCTCGGTCGACCCCAACGTGTTCGAGTACGTGCGCGAGTACGGCTACGACCCCGAGCGCCACCAGGGGTTCGCGTGGGGCATGGGGATCGAGCGGATCGCGATGCTCAAGCACGGCGTTCCCGACCTGCGGCTGTTCTACGACAACGACCTGCGGTTCTTGGAGCAATTCGGGTGAGGCTGCCGCTCTTCTGGCTGCACGACTACTGCGACCCCGGCCTGGAGGCCGCGGCGCTCGCCACGCGCCTGGCGATGACCGGCACCGAGGTGGAGCGGATCCACGTCCACGGCGTCACCGCGCTGGAGCACTTCCGGGTCGGCCGCGTGCTGAGCGCCGAGCGCCACCCGGACGCCGACCGGCTGACCGTCTGCTCGGTCGAGCTGGGGGAGCGGGTCACGCGCCAGATCGTCTGCGGCGCGCCGAACGTCGCCGCCGGCCAGATCGTCGCGGTCGCCGAGCCCGGCGCGGTGATGCCCGACGGCACGACGTTGAAGAAGGCCAAGCTGCGCGGCGTCGAGTCCGACGGGATGATCCTGGCCGAGGACGAGGTCGCGATCGGGCCCGACCACGACGGGATCATGGTGCTCGACGCGGGGCTGACCCCCGGCACGCCGCTGGCGGACGTGCTGCCGATCGCCACCGACGTGCTGGAGCTGGAGATCACGCCGAACCGGCCGGACTGCCTCGGCGTCTACGGCGTCGCGCGCGAGGTCCACGCCGCCACCGGCGCGCCGCTCGCGCCGCCGCTGTGGGCGGACGACCCGGGCGCGCAAGGCGATGTCCCCGGCGTCACGGTCGAGGTGCAGGACCCCGACCTGTGCCCGCGCTTCACCGCGCGCCGGTTCGACGACGTGGAGATCGGGCCCTCGCCCGAGTGGCTGAAGGCGCGCCTGACGGCCGCCGGCCAGCGGCCGATCAACAACGTCGTCGACGTTACGAACTACGTGATGCTGGCCACCGGCCAGCCGATGCACGCGTTCGACCTCGACCTCGTCGCCGGCGGCCGGCTCGTCGTCCGGCGCGCGCTGGAGGGCGAGACGATGACCACGCTCGACGGCGTGGAGCGAATCCTCGACGCCGACACGTGCGTGATCTGCGACGACGACGGCCCCACGTCGATCGCCGGGCTGATGGGCGGGGAGCGCTCCGAGGTGCGCGCGAGCACCACGCGCGTGCTGATGGAGGCCGCCACCTGGAACGGCCCGAACCTGCAGCGGACGTCCACGCGGCTCGGGCTGCGCACCGAGGCCTCCGGCCGGTTCGAGAAGCAGCTTCAGCCCGAGCAGGCGATGGACGGGCAGGCGCTCGCGGCGATCCTGATGGCCGCCGTGTGCGGCGCGCGGCTCGTGGGCGGCACTGTCGACGTCGGCGGCCCGGGGCCGTACCCGGTGACCATCCGGCTGCGCGACGCCCGGCTGGCCGGGCTGCTCGGCGCCGCCGTCCCGCGCGCCGAGGCGGCCGAGATCCTGCGCCGGCTCGAGTTCGGCGTCGCGGAGGCGGACGATGGCCTGGACGTGACCGTGCCGGCGTTCCGGCGCGCGGACGTCTACCGCGAGGCCGACGTGATCGAGGAGGTCGCGCGCCTGTGGGGGCTGGAGAAGCTCCCGACCACGCTGCCGTCTCGCCGCGGCGCGACCGGCCGGCTCGAGCCCGCGCAGCGGATGCGCCGGCGCGCCGAGGACGCGCTCGTCGGCTGCGGGCTGTCCGG
>JBOGYU010000428.1:0-4306 GCA_050696935.1 Solirubrobacteraceae bacterium
GTAGAGCGCGACCAGCGCGCCGGCGCCGAGCACGCCGGAGCCGAGCGCCCACGCGGCGCCCTCGGCCGACGGCAGCGAGCCGAACGCCAGGCAGGCGAGCGCGAGCCCGGAAGCGCCCGCGACCTTGCTGAACGTGGCCACCGTCAGGGCGCTCACGCCGCGGCTGGCGCGGCCGCCGAGGAAGTCGGCGCTGCCCCAGGCGGCGGAGGCGGCGAGCGCGAGAGCCATCGAAACCATGGCATGTGATATACCACATGCACGGTGCTGGATGCGCTCTCCACCCAGACTCTGGCCGAACGCGCCTACGCCGAGCTGCTCGACGCGATCGTCGGCGGGACGCTCGAGCCCGGCCGGCGCCTGCGCGACCAAGAGCTCGCCGCCGAGCTCGGCGTCAGCCGCACCCCCGTCCGCGAGGCGCTCAGACGGCTTGAGGACGAGGGACTCGTGGAGAGCGGGCGCAACGCGTTCACGCGCGTGGCCCCCGTCCGCCCCGAGCGGCTCGCCGAGGCGTTCCCCGTCGTCGCCGCCCTGCAGGCGCTGGGCACCCGCCTGGGCGTCCCGGCGCTCAGCGCAGACGACCTGCGCCGGATGGAGGCGCACAACGAGCAGCGCACCGCCGCGCTGAAGGCCGGCGACGTGACCGGCGCGATCGCCGCCGACGACCGCTTCCACGCCATCCTCCTGCACGCCGCCGGCAACGGCGAGATCGAGCGCCTGCTCTCCCGCCTGATGCCGCACGTCCGGCGCCTCGACCTGCTGCACTTCGAGGCGCTCACCCGGCTCGAGGACCCCGGCGCCGACCACGCCGCGATCCTCGACGCCTGCCGCCGCGGCGACGCCTGGGAGGCGGCCCGGCTCGTCGAGGAGAGCTTCCTGCGCCTCGGCGAGCAGATGGCCGCGCTCCTCTAGATACGCTCCCCCCAACCGCTCTCCAGGAGACACAATGGCCGTCAACGCCGCCGTCCAGATCGACCGCCTGCGAATCAAGGAGCTGATCGAGCGCGAGGAGAAGGCGCTCAACGCCGCCACGCGCAAGTCCGAGGAGATGTACCGCCGCGCCCACGCGGTGCTCTCCGGCGGCGTGGCCTCCTCCTACCAGCTGCGCGACCCGTGGCCGATCTACCTCGAGCGCGGTGACGGCCCGAAGGTCTGGGACGTCGACGGCAACGAGATGTACGACTTCCACAACGGGTTCGGCTCGATGGTCCAGGGGCACGCGCACCCGGCGATCGGCCGCGCCGTGCAGGAGCGCTACGGCCAGGGCACCCACTTCGCCGCCCCCACCGAGGACGCGGTCGTCGTGGGAGAGGAGCTCGCCCGCCGTTGGGGCCTGCCGCGCTGGCGCTACACGAACTCCGGCAGCGAGTCGACGATGGACGCCATCCGGATCGCGCGCGCGTACACGGGGCGCGACACGATCATGAAGATCTTCGGCTCCTACCACGGCCACCACGACGCGGTGATGGTCTCGATCGGGGTCGCGTACGACCGCATCGGCGACCATGAGAACCTCGCGTCGCTGCCCTACGGCGCCGGCATCCCGCAGGCGATCGTCGACATGACCGTCGCCGTGCCGTTCAACGACGCCGGTGCGATGGAGCGCCGGATCGAGCGGCTCGCCGAGGAGGGCCGCCTGCCCGCCTGCGTGATCATGGAGGCGGCGATGATGAACCTCGGGGTCGTGCTCCCGCAGCCCGGCTACCTCGAGGCGGTGCGCGAGATCACGCGCCGCCACGGCATCGTGCTGATCTTCGACGAGGTCAAGACCGGCCTGACGATCGCCCCCGGCGGCGCCACGGAGAAGTGGGGCGTGCTGCCCGACATGGTCACGCTCGCCAAGGCGCTCGGCGGCGGCCTGCCCTCGGGCGCGATCGGCGGCAGCGACGAGGTCATGTCCGTCGTCGAGGACGGCTCCGTCTACCAGGTGGGCACCTACAACGGGAACCCGCTCGGCATGGCGGCCACCCGCGCGAACCTGCTCGAGGTGATGACCCCGGACGCCTATGCGCACCTCGACCGCCTGAACGACCGCATCCTCGCGGGCTGCACCGCCGTGATCGAGCGCCACAACCTCCCGGGCTACGCGGTCGGCGCCGGCTCGAAGGGATGCGTGACCTTCTCGCCGGTCGAGATCGTCGACTACGAGACCTTCAAGGCCAACCAGGACGAGGACCTCTCCACGCTCGCCTGGCTGTTCAACATGAACCGCGGCATCTTCATGACGCCGGGGCGCGAGGAGGAGTGGACCCTCTCGGTCACGCACGACGACGCGTCGGTCGACGCGTACGTGCAGGTGTTCGAGGACATGGCGGCCGAGCTGACCGCGTAATGGAGCTGCGCCCGCTGGGGGACTCGGGGATCGAGGTCTCCGCGATCGCCCTCGGCTCGTGGCTGACGTACGCCGTGGGCGTCGGCCGCGAGCAGACCGAGGCGTGCACGCGCGCGGCGTTCGACGCCGGGATCACGTTCTTCGACACCGCGAACGTCTACGGGCGGGGCGCCGCCGAGACGGCGTGGGGCGAGATCCTCGCGGACTACCCGCGCGACTCGTTCGTGCTCGCGACCAAGGCGTTCTTCCCGATGTCCCCGCGCGACCGCGGCCTGTCGCGCAAGCAGGTGCACAAGCAGGTCAACGCCTCGCTGCGCCGGCTGCGGGTCGAGTACGTCGACCTCTTCCAGTGCCACCGCTACGACGACCGGACACCGCTGCCGGAGACGATGCAGGCGCTGACCGAGGTGGTGGAGGCCGGCAAGGCGCGGCACATCGGCTTCAGCGAGTGGCCGGCGTACCGGATCCGCGAGGCGCTGGAGATGCCGGGCGTGGCGAAGTTCGTCTCCAGCCAGCCGCAGTACTCGGCGCTGTGGCGCCAGCCCGAGGCGGAGGTGATCCCGCTGTGCGCGGAGAACGGCGTCTCCCAGATCGTCTGGTCGCCGCTCGCGCAGGGGGTGCTGACCGGCAAGTACCTGCCCGGTCAGGCGCCGCCGGCGGACTCCCGCGCGGCTTCGAACGAGATGAGCCGCTTCATCGGGCGGCTGCTGAACGACGAGACGCTGGCGGCGGTGCAGCGCCTGCGCCCGATCGCCGAGGGGGCCGGGCGGACGATGTCCCAGCTCGCGCTGGCGTGGGTGCTGCGGCAGGAGAACGTCGCGGCGGCGATCGTCGGCGCGACGCGGCCGGAGCAGGTGCACGAGAACGCGCGGGCGGCGGACGTGAAGCTCACGCCCGACACCGTGGCCGCGATCGACGACGCGCTCAGAACAGTGGCGGTGTCGTGACGAGCGGCGCGATGCGCCAGCGGCCGGTGGCGTGCCACAGCTCGTCGAACCCCTCCTCCGGCGCCGGCCGCACGAAGCGCCGAGCGGTCATCCCCGCGGCATGCGGAGGGGCGTTGACCGACCGGGGAACGTCGGCCTCCACGAGGTAGCCGATCACCTTGAAGCCGGCTGCGCGCGCCGGCTCGATGTAGCGGGCTCGATCGGCCGCCGTGGGGTTCGTGTTGTCGACCACGAACCGCATCTGGGTCTCGAGGCACAGCCGCACGAACTCCGCCTCCCGGTGGCGGGTGCGCAGGAGGTCCATCGAGATCCTTGCGTGCGTCTCGACGAAGCGCTCGCGGTAGAGCGTGGTCTTGCCGCTCCCCTGGACGCCGCAGAGGATCACTGCCTCCATGGCGCGACCGTACCTTGATGGGCCCGGCGGGGCGCCCGGAAGCCGCGACTCAGCACGCGCACGCCGGCCGGGTCGTCGAGCCCGAGGCCGTCGGCCGCCGCCTCGACGGCATCCGGCGCGCGCGGCGGGTCCGCGAACGGCCATCCCGTCGACCCCGCTCGCCGAGTGTCGAGTTCGTCTGCCTCAGGCCGACAAAGTCGACGCTGGGTGCGCGAAGTCCGTGAGACGGTCCGATCGCTGACCTCACGCCCCCGCTCCGGCGCGGCATCGGACCCGCCCTACAAGCCCGCAGTTGACCTTCTCTGACCCCGCCGGCGGCTCAGTGCAGGAGCGAGGCGAGCCCGTCCGCGTGAGCGCGGACGAGCTCGGCGACCGGCACGTCGAGCGCACCCTCGACGACCAATGACGAGCCGCCGACCGACCCGATCGCCCGCGCGGCGGCCCCGAACCGCGTGAGCGCCTCGGCCGGGCCCGAGACGACGAAGGCGCCCGGGCCCTCGCCGAACGGCGAGGCGTCCCCTAGGTCCACCCGCGCGCCCGTCCCGCCAGCGATGCAGCACTCCGCCAGCGCCACCGCCACGCCGCCCTCGGCGACGTCGTGCGCCGACCGCAGCGCGCCCGAGCGCACGCCCTGGC
>JBOGYU010000429.1:0-4298 GCA_050696935.1 Solirubrobacteraceae bacterium
GCCGTCGCCGCTCGGCGCCGCGTGTCCGGCGGTCGAGACCGGCTACCCGGCGGGGCTGGCGTCGGCGCCGCCGGCCGTCGGCGGCTCGATCGTCTCGGTTTCCTGCTCCCCGCCGACCGGCACCCGGCGGGGCTTGGCCGCCTCGGCAACCGGGATCGTGAGCGTCAGCACGCCGAGCCGGCAGTTGGCCTCGACGCGCTCGGAGTCGAGCGCGTCGCCGAGGAACACCTGGCGGGCGTAGCTGCCCTGCGGCCGCTCGGCCACGATCACCTCGTCGCCCTCTCGCGGCTCGAAGCGCCGCTCGGCCCGCACGGTCAGGACGTTCTGCTCGACGGTCAACTCGATCGACGCCGGCTCGACGCCCGGGAGGTCGAACTCGACGATGAACCGGTCGCCGCGACGGTAGGCGTCCATCGGGAACGCCTTCGGCGCGCGCGCCGCGGTGGACGCGAGCTGCTCGGTGAGCCGGTCGAGGTCGCGAAACGGGTCAAAGCGCATGAGCATTGTGGGGCTCCTTTGTCGTCTGGCTCCCTCTGGCCCTCTGCCCGGCCGCGTGAGCATCGAGCAGACAGAACGCGGTGACGTGACACGCCGCTTTGCGTCACGTTAGCGTCGTAGGCATGCGTTCGCCGAGGGCTTCGATCACGTAGGTGCCGGGCGCGTTGGGCGGGGTTCGAGGTTTGGCTCGATGAGCCGCTCGCGCGGATAGCGGCTCACGCTCCCCGCGGTCTTCGCCGCTCCGTCGCGAATCGCGGCGCTGATCCGGAGCTGACCGGTGCCGGCGCTGATCGACGGGCAAGGCGTCGCGCCCGAACGCCGGTCAGTCGCGGCCCACGGCGCTGTGCGGCCTGATCGATCCAGCCGCACGCCGCGTGACGCGCCGCGGCGCCGATGACCGTGGGTACCAGTGGCGCGAGGCGCGGCGGACGTCATGGCCGGCTCTTTCCAGTCAGCGGGCGCCGACAGGAGGGACAGGCCCTCGTCATCACCGCGTGGCGCCACGCGGAGTCGTCCAGCTGGTAGTACGGGCGGTGGCGCCCGCCGCCGTGGACCTGCAAGAGGCGCGGGCATTGAGCAGCGATAGCGCTGCGCCGGCGGTGTGGCGGTGGCGTTCATGGGTTGCTCCTCGGTCTCGGCGCAGCCGCCGCGTCGGCGCGCACGCTGCCGCCGTCATCGTCCCAGCGTCCGGCGTCTCACCGGGCCTGGGTCGCACGTCTGTCGATCATGATCGCGCCGACGCGATCAGCCATCCGCCGGCGGCCGGTCGACCCGCGCCCGTCTCTGCCGAGCTTCCGCGACGCCCGATCGAGCCCAAGCCCACGATCTCTGAACGCTCGCCGACCGGCTCCAGCACACCTCCCAAGCCGGGACGGCGCGCGCCGAGCGGACCGGCCCGGCCGCCGGCCTGATACAGGCGCGCCTTGCAGGCCACGCATTTCAGATGGCGCCATCAGGCCCCTTTTCGCTCGCTGTGCCAGCGAGATCGGCTCCCCGCCTGCGGCCGGAGCGAGCCGCGGCTCTCCGACGCGGCGTGCGCGCTGCTACAGCACGAAGACGACCAAAACCACGATCACCACGATGACGAACGCGGCGATTGCGATGGTGCGGGTGTCCATGAGGAGCAGCCTACGCTCAATCGCCCGCTGGCGCGAGCACCCGCTCCCCGACGCACCGGAGACCTCGAGATGAAGATCTCGGCCATCTTCACCGACGCGAGCGATCCGACCCCGAGCTCTCCGACGAGATCGGTGGATCACGGAGCTCCAGCAGGCCGGGGTCATCGAGCAGCTGTATCTCAAGGCGGATCGTTCGGGCGCGGTGATCATCCTCGAGGCGCAGAGCGCGGAGGATGCCCAGCGCCAGCCGGCGACGCTCCCGCCGCGGAGTTGGGCGTGACGAGCTTCGATGTGACCGCGCTGGCGCCGGCGCAATGACCGTGAATCGCGGAGCATCCGCGGTACGCGCGTGTACACGCGTGCTGTGACACCCCGGCGACCGGCTGCCGATGAGCGCCTCGTGGGCCACCGGCGCACCCGGTGAGCCGCCAACCGCTGGAGTTCGCCGTTAGGTCGAAACGTGGTCCTCGCTTCGCCGGACGCAGCGCGGCGCTGCTCGGTTGCGCTGCCCCAGCGGATCCAGCACCACGGGCTCGGACGCGACGCAGCGCTCCCGCTTGTGGTAGCTGTCGCGCCCGCCCGCGAGATCAGGGCGAGCTCACCGATCCCGGTAGACGATCCGGCCGCGGTTGAGGTCGTAGGGCGACACCTCGACGCGCACGCGGTCGCCCGGGAGGATCCGGATGCGGTAGCGGCGCATCTTGCCGGCCACGTGGCCCAGGACCTCGTGGCCGTTGTCGAGCCGCACCCGGAACATCGCGTTCGGGAGCGCCTCGATGACCTCCCCCTCGAACTCGACCTTTTCTTCCTTGGCCAAACTAGATGACCCGTACGTTGGTGGCCTGGGCGCGCGTCGCGGTCTCGCCCAGCTCCAACTCGACCGTGGCGCCCTCGGCGAGCGTGCGAAGGCCGTCGCGCTCGACGAGCGCGTCGCTGTCGCGAGGCCGCAACGGCGGCGACGGCATCGGCGCGTTGGTATCGCCGCTCACCCGCTGTCCGGGCGCGGCGAGGTGCCCTTCCATCGATCCGCAGAGCGCCGCGCTGAGCGCCGCCTCGGACAGGCCGCCGGGCGCGTCGCGGCGGTTGAACGGCCCCGTCAAGACAGTCATCAGCGGCATGCCGTTGGCGCTGGTCGGTCATGCTCCAACGAGCCTACGCCAGATCGGCCCAGCGGCTCGCCCGACGCGATGGCGGCGGCTGCTGACGCTCACGGCCGCGTAGCCGCCACGACCCCGGCCCGTGTGGATCGGGCCGCAAGGCCACAGCGCTGCTGCGACCATTGGCGCGGACCCCGCGAGCGCGACCTCGCCAAGGCGCGGCTCGCTCATCACGCCCGCCGCGCGCACGCCACTCCGCTCGTGGACGCGCTACGCGCGGCGCGCTGAGCGTGACGACCGGGACGGTCGCGCACTGCTCAAGCGCCTCCTAGCGCTGCGCCCCGACCCGGTGACCAGCAACCGCTCGCACATCCTGCGAGGCGGCGGCCGTGCCGGCAGCCTGAACACGCGCCGGGACGCACGAGTGCGCCCAGCACGCGCGGATGCCGTCGATCGTCGGCATGGCCTCAACCGTCGCCTCCGCGAACCCGGCCAGGCCGGCAAGCGCGGTCAGGTCACCCGCGCCACAGCCCCAATAGACGAACTCGTCACGAAAGCAGGCGCGAGTTCCGCACACGCGCGGCCGACCGCGTGTCGTCCTCAGCGGCAGCGGATAGCGCCACCAGCCGCGCGACTGCTTTGTGCTGGAGCGGTCGCCGCGTCGGCATTCCACCATGCCGGAGCGCTTGGGCACTCCTGGCAAGTAGTCATTCTCTGTCGAAGCTCCCTCGGCCCAAACGAGACCGCGCTCGCGTAGTTTCCCGCCGGTCCGTTGAGAGTCGTGATCTGAGGAGCAACTGTGGGCGCTACCGTCTCGAACACAGAGATCGTGCGCGATCTCATCACCCATTTCTTCAACGAGCACGACGCAGGGGTCGCCGAGCAGTACTCCGATGACCTGAAGTGGCATGGCGGACTCGTTGGCGACGTCGAGGGCGTTCGCCCGTACGCCGACGTCATGCGCGGGTTCTTTGCCGCTCTCCCGGACGTTCACGCGGTCGAGCAGGACGCCCTCGAAAGCGGCAACACCGTCAGCATGCGCCTTGTCGTGGAAGGAACCCACGAGGGCGAGTTGTGGGGGCTTCCGCCGAGCGGTCGCCGCCTCCGCTGGGACGCGATCATGATCTACCGGATGCAAGACGGGAAGGTCATCGAGCAGTGGGCTGCCGAAGACTGGACCGCAATCCTGCACGGCGTGGGCGACTACACCCCGCCGTGGCTCCGAACGTAGGAGCGCCTTGACGGCCGGTCGGGTGCCGCCTTGGCGCGGCCGAAGCAGGCGAACACCGTGGAAGACGCGATCCGCAGGTTTCGAACCGTTCGCGCAGCGCAGTCACCGAAGCAGGACGCGCGGATCGAGCTGCTGACCTCGTCAGTCACACACAATCAGCGATGCGACGACGCCTCGGTGGGGCGCCAGGACCACGCCCGCCCTCGTGAGGCAGCGAGCGCGCGCTGTGCTGGCGCCCGCGCTCGCCTTGGACGGGTAGGCCGGACGCATTGCTGCGTCCGGCCCCCCTCAGAACCGGACGTGCCCGTTTCCGAGCATCCGGCTCAAGCGAGCCCCGCTGGCTCGTAGGCGGGC
>JBOGYU010000430.1:0-4293 GCA_050696935.1 Solirubrobacteraceae bacterium
CCCGTAGACCGCGGCGGCGAGGCCGGCCGGGCCGCCGCCCAGCACGACCAGGTCGAAGCGCTGGCCGTCCACGTCGGCGCGCAGGCCGAGGTCCCGCGCCACCTGCGCGGCCGACGGGTTGCGCAGGACGCGGTCGTTGCGGATCAGGACCGGCGTCTCGTCGCGCGGGATCCCCAGCCGGTCGAGCAGCTCGCCGGCCTCTGGGTCCGTGTCGAGGTCGTAGGAGCGGACCGGCAGCAGGTTGCGCTCGAGCAGGTCGCGCACCTGGAACGCGCGGCGCCGCCCGCGATGCGCGATCAGGCGCAGCACGCCGTGGCCGGTGCGCTCGTGCCACGCGCGGCGGGCGGCCAGCGTGCGCAGGACGTGCTCGGCGAACTCCGGCCAGCCGGCGAGCATCTCGCGCAGCTCCGCCCGCTCGAACGCGATCACCTCGGTCGGCTCGACGGCGATGCAGGCGGCGATCGACGGCTCGCCGGTGAACACGGCGATGTCGCCGAGGAACGTGCGGGCGTCCGCCTTCGCGATCAGGACGTCCTCGCCGGGCCGGTGGTCGATGAACCGGACCAGGCCGCGCTCGACCACGAAGAACGGCGCGTCGCGCACGCCCTGCTCGTAGAGCACCTCGCCGGGCGCGTACAGCCGCCGCTCGCCGCGCTCGGCCAGCCGCTCGAGCTTCGCCTCCGAGAGGCGCGGGTACATGACCTCGTCGTCGAGGTCGGGGAGCGGGACCACGGGAGCCTGTGACGTCATTCGAGCGGAGAGGGAGGGATTCGAACCCTCGGACGAGGTCGACCCCCGTCACACGATTTCCAGTCGTGCCCGTTCAGCCGCTCCGGCACCTCTCCTGGAGCGCCGGACAGGGTACCGCGCCTAGGGGCCTGTCCAAGAGCCCCGCCACGCCCAGGGCGGCCGTGGACACGTCGCCGGATCGCCACCCGAACCCTCGGAAATACGTTCGTATTCCCTTCGGGATTCGCGCGGCGCCCGGCTCGGTCCACGACCACCCTGGTCGGGGCGGATCGTCTTGGACAGACCCCTAGATCGCCCACTTCCCGTGCATCAGCACGGGCACGCGGTCGCCGTCGCGGGTGATGCCGGTGACCGTCATCTCGGGCGAGCCGATCATGAAGTCGATGTGGATCTGGCTCTCGTTCGCCCGCTCGCGGTCGCCCTCGCCGAGCAGGAACGGGAAGCCCTGGCCGAGCGCGATGTGGCTCGCGGCGTTCTCGTCGATCAGCGTGTCGAAGAAGACGGTGTCGAGCTTGCCGATGCGCCCCTCGTCGTCCACGAGCGCGATCTCGCCGAGGCGGGCGGCGCCGTCGTCGTGCTCGACGATCGTGCGCATGGTGTCCTGGGCCGAGTCGGCGTCGACCTGCACGACGCGCCCGCCCTCGAAGCGCACGCGCAGGTTGCGGACCACCGTGCCGTCGATCAGGACGAGCGGCTTGCTGGAGGTGACGTGGCCGTCGGCGCGCGCCGGGTCGGGCGTGGTGAAGACCTCCTCGGTGGGGAGGTTCGGCATGTGCTCGATGCCGTCGACGGTCTCGAACCGCGCGGCCTCCCAGCGACCGCTCTCCAGCAGCCCGATCGTCAGGTCGGTGCCCGGCGCCTCGTAGTGCAGCGCGTCGAACCGCCGCTCGGAGAGCTTCCGGGCGGCGGACACGAGCGTGTCGGCGCGCTCGCGCCAGGCGGCGATCGGGTCGTCCTCGTCCAGCCGCAGGACGTGCACGATCCGCTCCTCCAGCGCGGCGAGCGGGTCCTCCTCGTCCGGGAACACCAGCGCGGCCCACGCGGCCGTCGGGCAGGGGACGATCGACCAGTTGGTCGTACGGTCGTTGACGACCTTGCCGGCCTCCTTGACCGACGGGAGCCGGTCCCGGCCCGCGCGCACCGGGTCGAGGTCCTCCAGCAGGCCCGGGGCCGACGGCCCTGACAGGCCGATCCGCGCCGCCCGCTGGTCGCCGAGCGCGAGCACCCGCGCGCCGTACCAGTCCGGCACGAACTCGAGCGTCTCCTCGCGCGCGTGCTCGATCCGCGCGCGCTTGACCCACGGGTCGAACCACTGGACGTCCACGAACCGCGCGCCGGCGCGGTAGGCGCTGGCCGCGATCGCGCGGGTGAGGAACTCCTTCCCGGGCTCGCAGCCCACGGCCACGATCTGGTCCGGCTGCACGTTGGCCCCGAAGCCGACGGCGAGGTCGGCGAGGCGCTCGACGGTGGCGCTGTCCATACGGGGCGACCCTAGCGAGCCGCGAGCGAAGCGGTACTGGAGGGGTGATCGCCTGCGATCACCCCTCCAGGCACCGCATCGAGGCGTACGCGCACGGCCCGGCCGGCGGCTGGAACCCGCGCACCTCGCCCATCGGGATCACCGGCAGCATCAGGCGCGACCGGGCGTCCGGCCCGAAGTGCAGCGTGTTCACGCCGGGGAGCGTCTTCTGCACGTAGGCGTAGTCGTTGTCCTCGGCCGGCGGGGCGTGGACCTTCACCACCAGCTCGTGGCCGGGCAGGAACACGTGGCCGACCGGGAAGACGTCGATCAGGTAGTCGACGACCGCGCCGGGCTCCACCAGCGCGCGCTCCTGGTGCGGCCGCCACGGCCGGTAGATGCGCCCGTCGGCCGTGCGCTGGGAGAGCGACGGGTCGACCTGGCGGTGGCTGCCGCGGAGCATCCCGCGGTTGAGGTAGAGCAGCGTGCCGTCCGGCGCGCGGTCGATCAGCTGCACGAACAGCTCGGTGTCCGGCGCGCTCGAGGCGACGAACAGGTTCGCGGTGATCGGCCCGGCGATCGCCGTCGCCTCGTCGAAGCGCATGGACAGCTCGACCTCGTCCGGCCCGGTCGGGCTCGTCACCTCGCCGCCGGTGTCCGAGCCGGCGAGGTGCGCGTAGGATTGCCGGCGCGAGCCGTTGACCCAGGTTGCGGTGCCGGGCTCGACCGCCGCGCGGTCGAGCGTCAGGCCGCCCTCGGTCACGTACGCGTCGGTGAACTGCGTCTGCCCGAGCGGGAAGCCGTCGGACGCGATCTCGCCCACCGCGTGGCCGTCTCCCTGGTAGCCCAGGATCACGCGCGAGGTGGTGGTCGGCCCGAATACGGTGGCCAGGTCCGCCTCGCCGGTCGCGAAGCCGAGGTCCGCCCGCTGGAGCCCGTGCATCCAGTAGTCCATCCACGCGAAGCGGTCCTTGCGGATGTGCTCCTCGGTCTGCGTGCCGTGCTCGCCGTTGACCAGCACGAGCCGGCGCGGGACGTCCGCCGGCAGCCGGTCGAACACGTGGGTCGGCCCGCGGCCGCCGGTCTGCTCGTCCTGGTAGGCGGCCGTGACGTGCACGGGGACCTGGATCCGCTCCACGTAGGTCACGAGGGAGCGGGACCGGTACCACTCGCTGTCAGTGTCGTCGAGCCCGTGGATGAGCGGGTCCTCGAGCACGGTGCGCGAGCGCCCGGCCTGGTTGGCTGCGCACTCGTCGCTCGTGTCCTCGACCGGGTACAGGCCGCCGGCAGTGCCGCCGCCGATGTCGTAGGCCGGCCGCACGACGCCGGTCCACAGCAGCGGGAAGCCGTAGTTGGTGACGCCGCCGGGATAGACGATGTCGCGGTAGATGTCGCCGAACAGGCCGGAGGCGCTGACGGCGCGCAGGTGCTCGGGCCGGGTGGCGGCGACCATCATGCCGGTGAGGCCGCTGTAGGAGTGCCCGAAGATCACGACCTCGCCGTTCGACCACGGCTGCCGGGCGATCCAGCCGTCGATCACCTCGCGGCCGTCGAGCGCCGAGCGCCAGCTGAACAGGTCGAACTCCCCGGACGAGCAGCCGGTGCCGCGCACGTTGGCCAGCACGGTCACATAGCGGTCGTCCAGGTGGTCGGCGTGCGCGGCGCGGGTGCCGGTCTGCGCGGGGAGCGGGAGCCCGGTCTCGTCCGCGATGTGCCCGAGGGGCGTCTTCCCTTCGTCGGAGCCGCTCTCGTACCCCGACATCTCGAAGAAGGTCGGGCACGGCGTCTGTTCCGTGCAGTGGTCGGGGACCTTGACGTTGATGGCGATGCTGGCGCCGTCGCTCGTTTCCACGTAGTGGGTGGGCGCGGCGGCGGCGGGGGCGGCGATGGCGAGGACGACGACGGCGGTCAGGAGAGCTGTGCGCATGACGTTCTGTCACAACGCCGAGCGTCGCCGATCCTTGCGGTGACAGCGCGCTCACGGACTTCGCGCCGCTGCGCTGAGCTCGCGCGCGACGGCGGCGAACGCGCGCGCCGCGGGGCGGTGGGCGGCCTCGGGGGCCGCGGGCTGGACGAGCTCGAGC
>JBOGYU010000431.1:0-4289 GCA_050696935.1 Solirubrobacteraceae bacterium
CTCCGGGCCGCTACCGGGCGCGGCTGCGCGCCACCGCGCGGCGCACCGCCCGCGCGTCCCAGGCCGTGGAGTTCACCGCGCCGCCGGTGGCCGCCTCCGCGGGCGTGTTCCCGGTCCAGGGGGCGTACACCCTGGGTGCCGAGGATGCGCGCTTCGGAGCGCCCCGGCGCGGACACTCCCACCAGGGCCACGACATCTTCGCCGCCGCGGGCACCCCGGTGGTCTCCCCGCGCGCCGGCTTCGTCGCCTGGCGCGCGTTCCAGGCCGGCGGCGCCGGCCACTACGTCGTCGTGCGCGGCGACGACGCGCGCGACTACGTGTTCATGCACCTCCAGGACGGCTCGGTGGCGGTGGAGAAGGGCCAGGCCGTCGCCGCCGGGGATCCGCTGGGCGCGGTGGGTGCGACCGGCCGCGCCGACGGCCCGCACCTGCACTTCGAGATCTGGCCCGGCGGCTGGTGGGCCGAGGGGTCCGAGCCGATCGACCCGCTGCCGGACCTGCTGGCCTGGTCAGGCTAGGACGCGCTCGCGACGGTCGGCGAGCAGCCGGCCCATCGCGTCCGGCGGCAGCGGGCGGGAGACGTGGAAGCCCTGCGCGAGGTCGCACCCGAGCTCGGCCAGGCGCTCCCACGCCTCATGGCTCTCCACGCCCTCGGCCACCACGCGCAGGCCGAGGTTGTGCGCCAGCTCGATCGTGGAGCGCACGATCGCGCCGTCCGAGGGGTCGTGCGGCATGTCGATCACGAACGACTTGTCGATCTTGATCCCGTGCACCGGCAGCCGCTTGAGGCTGGCGAGCGACGAGTAGCCGGTGCCGAAGTCGTCCACCGAGAGGCTGAGGCCGATGCCGTCGAGGCGGTCGAGCGTCGCCTTCGCGCGCGCCGGGTCGAGCATCAGCATGCTCTCGGTGATCTCGAGCTCGAGCAGCTCCGCGTCGACGCCGCAGCGCTCGAGCAGCCGCGGGATCTCGCTCGCGAGCTGCGCGTCCAGGAACGAGCGGGCGGACAGGTTGACCGCGACGGTGAGCTCCATGCCCTGCTCGCTCCATTCGCGCACCTGCCGCAGCGCGGCCTCCAGCACGTGCGTGGTGAGCGGGCCGATGAGTCCGGTCTGCTCGGCGATCGGCACGAACTCCGACGGGCCGATCAGCCCCAGCCGCGGGTGCCGCCAGCGGGCGAGCGCCTCGACGCCGACGATCCGGCCGGTGGTCAGCTCGGCCTTCGGCTGGAAGTACAGGACGATCTGGCCCTCGGCGATCGCCGAGCGCAGCGAGCCCGCCAGCGCGAGGCGGCGCGGGCTGTAGCGGTCGAGCTGCGGCTCGAACAGCATGTGGCCGCGGCCGGCCTCCTTCGCCGCGTACATCGCGATGTCGGCGCGCTGGATCAGCTGCTCGACCGCGGAGCCGTGCTCGGGCGCGCAGGCGATGCCGATGCTGGCGTCGACCTCCAGCGTGAGGCCGTCGATTGAGAACGGCTCGCGCAGCTCGTCGAGCAGCCCCTTGGCCACCGTGTCGGGATCCTCGCCGTCGAGCACGAGCACCCCGAACTCGTCGCCGCCCAGGCGGGCGACCGTGTGGTGCTCGGGCACCGAGGCGACGAGCCGCTGCGCCACCTCCTGCAGGAGCCGGTCTCCCGCGTGATGGCCGAGCGTGTCGTTGATCTCCTTGAAGTGGTCGAGGTCGATCAGCATCACGGCCGCGGGCCGGTCGGCCCGCCGGCCGGGGTGCACGGCCTGCTCGATGCGGTCGCGGAACAGCGAGCGGTTGGGCAGGCCGGTGAGCGCGTCGTGGAGCGCCTGGTGCTCCTTGGCGATCGCCTCGCGCCCGCCGCGGTGGACGGCCAGCAGCGGCAGGAAGAGCAGCGCGACCGACGGCAACGCGAAGTCGGCGGCGAGCGCGACCATCGGCGCCAGGCCGAGCATCAGGCCGCCCGTGGAGATCTGGAAGAGCGAGTCCTGGACCAGGTAGCGGCCGATCCGCAGGCCCTGCACGAGGGCGATCACGGTGGCCACGAGTGCGGAGTTGACGACGAAGAAGACGCCGGCGGCGACGAGGATGCCCGGCAGGTCCGCGGGGGCGAAGTGGAACGCGCCGGGGCGCGGGACGCCGGTCAGTGCGGCGAGCACGACGGCCGTCGCCGTGAGGGTGATCGCGTACTGGGCGCAGTTGAACAGCAGCTTCGCGGGCGGCTTGCGGCGCAGCGCGTCCGCCGCCAGGCTCGCGACCACCAGCGCGACGACGGCGCACGCCGGCCCCGCGGTGATGAGCATGGCGAACGCGAACGTGGTGGAGGTGACCACCTCTCCCTCCACCCCGCGGGTGACGACCTTCAGGGGGACGAGCTCGCCGATCAGCGCGCACGCGGCGAAGACCGCGATGTCGGGCTGCAGCAGGCGCTCGAGGTCGTGCCCGTCGACCGCCAGCACGGCGGCGAAGCACGCCACGCCGGCGGCGAACACCGCCGCGACGTAGCCCTGCAGCGGATCCGTCTTCCCCCCCATCACCACTTCCGGCCGCAGCCGACCGCCGGTGCCCCTAGCCCCACTTCCAGCCCGCGCCGAGCCCCTCGAGCAGTACGACGACGATGCATGCGACGAAAGCCATGCGATACAGACGAGCCTTCACCTGAGACCTCCTTGTCACGGCTCCCAGCCCGTCCGGGAGCCCGAAAACGTGGCAGTCATCGGCCGACTTGAGGGCGGGGATGAGGAATTGGACGGATGTTGGAGTGAAGTCCGGGTGCCGGTTGGCCGATCCGGGGGGTACGGATGTTCCTGTTCGTGGTCTTCCTCGTGTGCCTGGTCAGCGTCCCGCTGTGTGGCGGCCGGCTGCTGGCGCTCGGGGAGCTGGAGCTGCGGCACTCCTGGCTCGCCGTGGCCGGGATCGGGCTCCAGGTGCTGATCGTCTCGGTGCTGCCGGGCGGGCCGGCGGGCTTCCACGAGGGCGTGCACATGGCCAGCTACGTCCTGCTCGGCTCGTTCGCGTGGGTGAACCGGCGGGTGCCCGGCGTGTTGGTGATCGGCTGCGGCGGGCTGCTGAACTTCGTCGCGATCGCGGCCAACGGGGGCGTCATGCCGGCCGACCCCGCGCTCGCCCTGCACGTCGCGGGTGGCGCTGACGGGTTCGTGAACGCCGGGGCGGTGGAGGGCGCGCGGCTGCCGTTCCTCGGCGACGTGCTCGCCACGCCCGGGTGGCTGCCGCTCTACAACGTCTACAGCGTGGGCGACGTCGTGATCGTGCTCGGCGTGCTCGTGCTGCTGCACCGGGCGTGCGGGTCGCGGCTGCTCCCGCGGCCGGTCTTCTGATCTTATGTGGTCGGACGCGGAGCTGTACGACCTCGAGAACGCGGACGACCCGGAGTTCGACGTGCCGTTCTGGTCGGGGGTGGTGCGCGAGTTCGGCCCGCGGCGGCTGCTCGAGCTCGCCCGCGGGACCGCCCGGTTGACCCTCCCGCTCGCCCGGCTCGGGGTCACCTCGGAGATCGTGGGGCTCGACTCGGGCGAGCCGTTCCTCGAGCGCGCGCGCTCGCGGTTGTCGAGCGTTCCCGGGGTGTCGCTGGTGGCGGGCGACATGCGCTCGCCGGTGCTCGACGGCCCGTTCGACCTCGTGATCGTCGCGTTCAACTCGCTGGCCTACCTGACGACGCGCCCGGACCCGAACGCGTGCCTGCGCGGGGTGCGAGGGTGCTGGCGCCGGGCGGCCGCTTCGCCTTCGACCTCCTCCAGCCCCGCTACGACTTCCTCGCCGAGGCCACGCTCCGCTGCCCGCCCCTGCGGGTCGACTGCGACCACGCCGCCCCCGCGTTCGGCGTCACCCGCTTCCTGCGCAGCTACAGCGACCGGTACGACCCCGGACCCAGACGCTGAGCTCCACGAACCGCTACGAGATCCACTTCTCCGACGGCCGGGTCGAGCACCGGATCGCCGACCTCGACTGGCACATCTACTTCCCGGAGGAGCTCTCGCTGCTGCTCGAAGCGGCCGGATTCGAGGCCGTCGAGCGCTTCGGAGGCTACGCCCGAGAGCCCTGGACGACCGCCTCCCGCCGCTACCTCTGGCTCTGCACTGCACGCTAGCCTTTAGCCGCCACGGCGAGATAGCTCAGTTGGTAGAGCACACGACTGAAAATCGTGGTGTCCCCGGTTCGAGTCCGGGTCTCGCCACTTCGAGGTCTTCACGTTTGACCTCCGGTGATCTTCACGTTTGCGCCGGACGTCGGTGTGGGCAGCGGTCCGGCCGCTGATGACGTCCTCGTCGGGCCAGGCGAAGCGGACGTCGGCCGGGCGGACTGGC
>JBOGYU010000432.1:0-4283 GCA_050696935.1 Solirubrobacteraceae bacterium
GGCGTGGTCGGTGTGGGCGGCGCCGGCGACGCCGCGGGCGACGCCGGAGAGGGCGACGGCGCGGCCGCCGCCGGGGAGGCGGACGCGGTCGGTGACCTCGGCGATGGTCCCGACCTTCGCGAACTCCGTCTCGTGGCGCGGGATGAGGAGCACGCGCTCCTCGTCGCCCACGTCGATGGGCAGCGTCACGTCCATGGTGGGGAAGACGACGGTGTCGTCCAGCGGGACGAGGAGGAGCGACGTCATCAAAGCTTCACCTTCTGTAGGGACTTACGCAAGATACGCGAAAAGTGTAGCGAACGATCTAAGTGGCGTCGACTGAGATCGTTGGCCGCAAGTTTGGCAGCGCCGGCACGTTCCAGCCCTCATGAGACGACTTGCAGCGCTCGCCGCCTTCGCGGCCACACTCGCCCTGGCCCCGGCGGCCGCGGCGCAGACCAACGATGAATACTCGGGCCTCCAGTGGGGCCCGCAGCAGGTACGCGCCCCGCAGGCGTGGACCACCTCCACCGGCGCCGGCCAGACCGTCGCCATCGTCGACTCCGGCGTCGACCTCGACCACCCGGACCTCGACCGCAAGATCGTCGGCGGCGCGACCTTCACCGGCTGCGCCGACGACCCGAACGGATGCGGCAACGGCGACTGGGAGTCCGCCCCCGAGGCCGGGCCGCCGAGCACGCACGGCACGCACGTGGCCGGCATCGCGGCGGCGGAGACCGACAACGGCGTCGGCATCGCGGGCACGGCGCCCGACGCGAACCTGCTCGCCGTCAAGGTCCTCACCGACGACGGCGGCTCGTTCGAGGAGGTCGCCGCCGGAATCCGCTGGTCGGCCGACAACGGCGCGGACGTGATCAACCTCAGCCTAGGTGCCCTGCCCGGGGTGCAGGCGCTCGTGATCACGGGCCTGATCGCCGACACGCAGGAAGCGATCGAGTACGCGCGCTCCAAGGGCGTGGTCGTGGTCGCCGCGGCCGGCAACGACTTCACGTCCATCTGCGGCACGCCGGGCTTCGATCGCGGCGCGCTGTGCGTGGCCGCCACCGACCGGCTCGAGAACCGCGCGAGCTACTCGAACTTCGCGTTCAACCAGGAGCTCGACGTGGTGTCCGGCCCCGGCGGCGCGGCCTTCCTCGCCTGCGAGGAGGACATCATCTCGACGGTGCCGCTGAACGCCGAGCCGGGCTTCTGCGAGGAGAGCGTCGGCACGCCCGGCTACGACTTCTTCGCCGGCACGTCGATGGCGACGCCGCATGTCGCGGGCGTCGCGGCGCTGCTGACCGCGCAGGGCCGCAACGACGTCGAGACGATCGACGTGCTCGAGCGCACCGCGCGCACGCCGGGCGCGGAGACGCGCGGGACGTATACGCCGGTCTACGGCTACGGGATCGTCGACGCGGAGGCCGCGGTCGCCGAGCCGGTGACGACGGCGCAGACCACCAAGAAGCGGGGCGGGAAGAAGCCGCGCTAGCGGGGAGGCATCCTCAGCGCCCCGTCGAGGCGGATGACCTCGCCGTTGAGCATCGGGTTCCCGACGATGTGCGCGGCGAGGTCGCCGTACTCCTCGGGTCGCCCGAGGCGGTGCGGGTGGGGCACCTGCTCCCCGAGCGCCATCCGCGCCTCCTCGGGCAGGCCCGCGAGCAGCGGCGTGTCGAACAGCCCGGGCGCGATCGTGCACACCCGGATCCCGGAGGAGGCGAGGTCGCGCGCGGCCGGGAGCGTCATGCCGACGATCCCGCCCTTGGAGGCGGAGTAGGCGAGCTGGCCGATCTGGCCTTCGTAGGCGGCGATCGACGCGGTGTTGATGCACACGCCGCGCTCGCCCTCGCCGTCGGGCTCGTTGGCGAGCATCGCCGCGGCGGCCAGGCGCAGCACGTTGAAGGTGCCGATCAGGTTCACGTCGACGACCGTCCGGAACGGGTCGAGCGCATGCGGACCGCGCTTGCCGGCGGTCTTCTCCGCCCAGCCGACCCCGGCGCAGCAGACGGAGATCCGCAGCGCGCCCGCGGCCTTCACCGCGGCCTGGACCTGGTCTGCCTGCGTCACGTCGCACTCGGCGAAGGCGGCGCCCAGCTCGTCCGCCAGCGCCCGGCCGCGTTCCGCGTTCAGGTCGGCGATCGTGACCGCCGCCCCCGCGGAGTGGAGGCGGCGGGCGGTGGCGGCGCCGAGGCCGGACGCGCCGCCGGCCACCAGCGCGCTGGATCCCTCGATTCGCATGGGCGCGGACCCTATAGGCCGTACCGCAGGAACAGCTCGGACTCGGAGCGCAGCGCCCAGCGCAGCTCGATGCGGGCGGGTTCCGGGAGGCGGTCGCCCTCGACGATGTGCGGTGCGGCCGGGTCGCCGGTCAGCAGCGGCGAGACCGTCAGGAACAGCTCGTCCACGACGCCGGCGGCGAGCAGGGCGCGGTTGAGGGTCGGGCCGCCCTCACACAGCAGCGCGCGCACGCCGCGGGCGCGCAGGTCCGCGAGCACCGCTCTGGGCGACGCGTCGTCGAGCCGCACGACCTCCACGGGCGCCTCGCCGTCGCTCTCGGTGTACACCACCACGGGCTGCTCGTCGGCCCGGAAGAGCCCGGCGTCCCACGGCACGTCGAGGCCTCGGGAGATGATCACCGCGAGCGGGTCCTCGGCGAGGCCGGCGGCGGTGCGGCGGGCGCGCCGCTCACGGGAGCGCACCAAGCGGTCGTAGCCCTCGGCGCGCAGCGTCCCGGTGCCGATCAGCACCGCGTCGGCCAGCACGCGCAGCTCCAGCAGCTGCTCGAGGTCGGCGTCGCCGCCGAGCGCGTCCGTGCGGCCGTCGAGCGCCGCCCGCCCGTCGGCGGTCGCGATCATGTTCAGGTACACGAACGGCCGCCCCTCGGGGGCTCGCTCGCGCGGCCGGACCTCGGCGAGGAGCTCCTGGACGGGGCGCGGCGGCTCGGACGCGAGCGGCGAGAGCGACACGGCGGCAACCTAGCGGCCGGGGGTCGGGTCGGATAGCGTCGGCTGCATGGCGAATCGCATTCGCGAGAGCCTCGAGCCGGCGGACGGGCGCCCCGCGCCCGCGCCCGAGATCGCCAGGCCCCCTCACGTCGAGGCCGTGCTGCGGATGCAGGCGAGCGCCGGGAACCGCGCGACGAGTCGCCTGATCGCGCGCGATCAGGCGGCGCCCGAGGCCGTGCCCGCCGAGAAGTCCGGCGGGGGCGGCTACGTGATGACGATCGAGGGATTCGGCCAGTACGAGGTGAGCTCGTTCCAGACGACGTCGAAGAACGCGATCGTCGTCGTGTTCAACGCGGGAAAGGACACCCCCCGGCTGATGCAGGCGGCGACGGACGGCCGGCCCATCAAGAGCGTGACGATCAGCGTCGGCGACCGCACGATCACGCTGATCGAGGTCTTCGTCACGAGCTTCCAGCAGGTGGGGGACCCCGGAACGGACGAGCCGCTCGTGAGCGTGGGGTTCGACGGCAGTCGCTCGAGGTCAAGTAGGCGGGTCGAACACGGGAAGAGGCCGACGCGGGCGGCGAAGATCTGTCGAAGCGGCGGTCGCTTACGAGCGCGTGATCGTCCGGACGCCGTGCTCGGGCGTCCACACCCTGATCACGATCGCCTTGCGCGCGTCGTCGAGCCCGACGGTGGAGACCTCGCGCAGGTCGAGGCGGAACAGGTGCGACGGGCCCGCGCCGGCGGCGCTGCCGTTGATCGCCCGGACGCGTTCCGGGGCGGTGATCTCCTCGACCACGCCGGCGAGCTTGGCGTCGCCCGTCCAGTCCGGCGGGTCGTCGGAGCCGCTGTGGAGCGCGAAGCGCGGATCGTGCTGGAGGTCGCGGGCCTTGCGGGCCTGCCACATCGAGCCGATCCACAGCTCGCCGTCCTTGATGACCGTCTCGGTGCCTGAGACACGCGGCGAGCCGTCGCGGCGGACGGTGGCGAGCGTCTTGTGGGTGTGGGCGTCCAGCCGCTCGCGCACCCGCTCGGCGAGCTCGGGCGCGGCGGCTTCGAAGTCTGTCCAGCTCGGCATGTCTTCGACCGTGACGCGCGGAGGGCGCGGCGTCCAGCAGGACGTCGAACGCGATCAAGTCAGGATGTCCGCATGGCCGATCGCCTGCGCGAGCTGATCGATCTCGTGCTCGGCTCGCTCGACGAGCCGGGCGCCGACGGCGAGGCGCTGGCCCGGCGCGCGCACTTCTCGCGCGACCACCTCGACCGGCTGCTCGCGGCGGCCACGGGGGAGTCGCCGGTGGCGCTCCGGCGCCGGCTCCTGCTCGAGCGCGCCGCCTGGCAGCTGCGCCGCGGCGC
>JBOGYU010000433.1:0-4278 GCA_050696935.1 Solirubrobacteraceae bacterium
GTCGCCGACACGCCGAACTCCTCCTCGAGCGCCTTGATGCGCTCGGAGAGCTCGAGCACGGTGATCGACTTGAGCTCGTCGATCCACTCCTGGGTGCTGGTGGCCATCTAGTTGTCCTCCTGGGTTTCAGTGGGGGTCTCTTCCGCCGGCGACTCGCCGGGGTCCGGATCCGGCTCGGGGCCGGGATCCTCAGGCGACTCGGTCGGCCCCGTGTCGGTGTCGGGCCTCGACTCCGCGGCGCCGCCGACGAGGCCCTGGTCGGCCATCGCCTGCAGCTGGCGGGCGAGGCCGCCGATCAGGCCGCTCAGGCTCGTAACGAGGCCGGTGAGCGGCGAGGCGACCATGCCCACGAGGCGGCCGTTGAGGACGTCGCGGGAAGGGAGCCTGGCGATCGCGTCGATCTGCGTGGCGTCGAGCGGGGCGCCGTTCATCCAGCCGCCCTTGAACTCGAGCAGCACGCCGCCGCTGGCGCGGCGGAAGTCCGCCAGCGCCTTCGCGGCCGTCGCGGCGTCGCCGCGCACGAACGTCATCGCGGTCGGGCCCTCGAGCAGCTCCTTCAGGCCGTCGGCGCCGGCCTTGTCGGCGGCGCGCAGCGTGAGCGTGTTCTTGACGATCCGGAACGAGGCGTCGGCGTCGCGCAGCCTCGTGCGCAGCTCGGCGGCCTGCGGCACGGAGATGCCGCGGTAGTCGACCGCGAAGACGGCCTCCGACCCGGAGATCTGGGCGGCCACCTCGTCGATGACCGCGGCTTTCTGGTCTCGGTTCAAGCGGTTCCTCCTGTCCCGGACTTATGGCTGCCGGGGGTCTCGGGAGGGCTGAATCGGCTTTCGCCTGCCAGGCAATCGCTGACGCGCTTGCCTTCGGCGACGTTACATGGCCGGCACAGCCTCCGACTCGATCAGGTCACGGGTGCGCGACGGGTCGACCTTCACGCCGGGGCCCATCGTCGAGGCGATCACGATCGAGCGCAGGTACCGGCCCTTGGCCGCGGACGGCTTGGCGCGGATCAGCTCCTCGATGATCGCCTGGTAGTTCTCCAGCAGGTGCTCGTCCGGGAACGAGGTCTTGCCGACGATCATGTGGACGATCGCCGTGCGGTCGGTGCGGTACTCGACCTTGCCGGCCTTGGACTCCTCCACCGCCTTGCGCACGTCCATCGTGACCGTGCCGACCTTCGGATTCGGCATCTTGCCCTGCGGGCCGAGGATGCGGCCGAGGCGGCCGACCACCGGCATCATGTCCGGCGTAGCGATCGCGACGTCAAAGTCGGTGAAGTTCTCGTCCTGCACGCGCGCGGCGAGATCCTCGGCGCCCACGAAGTCGGCGCCCGCCTCCTCGGCCTCGCGCGCCTTGTCGCCCTTCGCGAAGACGGCGATCCTGACGTCCTTGCCGAGGCCGTGCGGGAGCGCGATGGTGCCGCGCAGCTGCTCGTCGGCGTGACGGACGTTCAAGCCCGTGCGGACGTGGACCTCGACGGACTCGTCGAACTTCGCGCGCTTGGTCTCCTTGACGAGGCGGACGGCGTCGTGCGGGGAGTACTCGCGCTCGCGGTCGACCTTGGCGCGCGCCTCGGTGAACTTGCGGCCGTGGCGGGCCATCAGGCGACGACCTCGACGCCCATCGAGCGCGCGGTGCCCTCGATGATCTTCGCCGCCTGGTCCACGTCGTGCGCGTTGAGGTCGGGCAGCTTCTTCTCGGCGATCTCCCGCACCTGCTCGCGGCGGATCGTCCCGACCTTGTTGCGGTTGGGCTCGCCGGACCCCTTCTCGATCCCGATCGCCTGGCGGATCAGCACCGCGGCGGGCGGGGTCTTGGTGATGAACGTGAACGACCGGTCCTCGAAGACCGTGATCTCCACCGGGATCGTCGTCCCCATGTCGTTCGCCGTCTGGGCGTTGAACGCCTTGACGAATTCCATGATGTTGATGCCGTGCTGGCCCAGGGCGGGGCCGACCGGTGGCGCCGGGGAGGCCTGCCCGCCGGGGGCCTGCAGCTTGATCGTGGTCAGGACTTTCTTGGCCATGGCTCCTAGATCTTCTTGACCTGGTCGTAGCCCACCTCGACCGGCGTCTCGCGGCCGAAGATGGACACCAGCACCTTCAGCTTGCTCGCGTCCTCGTTGATCTCCGAGATCTCGCCCGAGAAGTCCGACAGCGGGCCGGAGATGACCTTCACGGACTCGCCGATCGAGAACTGGGCGCGGCTCGGGACGCGCATCGCGGGCTCGCCGCGGTGCAGGAGCCGGTCGACCTCGATCTGCGTGAGCGGGATCGGCTCGTTGGAGGCGCCGACGAACCCGGTCACGCCGGGCGTGCCCTTCACGACCGCCCACGAGTCCTCGTTGAGGTCCATGTTCACCAGCACGTAGCCGGGCATGGTCCGCTTCTCGACCGTGACCTTCTGGTTGTCCTTCATCTCCTGCACGGTCTCGGTCGGGACGACGACCCGGCGCACCGAGCGCGCCTGGTTGAGCGACGTCACGCGGTGCTCGAGGTTCTGCTTGACCTTGTTCTCGTGCCCGGAATAGGTGTTGATCACGTACCAGCGAAACATCAGAGAATCGCTTCCACGAGGGGCTTCCAGAGTGCGTCCATCAGGCCGAGGAACCCCCCGGCGATGACCACGAACCCGAGCGTGACCGCGGTCCCCTGGCCCGTCTGGCGGCGGTCCGGCCACTGCACGCGGCGCAGCTCGTCGACGACGTGGCCCAGGAAGCCCATGACCTTGCCGCGCTTGCGCCGGGGGCGGGCGGCCTCCGCGCGCTCCTCGGCGATCGCGGGGTCGGGCGCGTAGGCGCCGCCGGGCTCGAGCTCGTCGGGCGCCGGCTCGACCTCCTCGTCGGCGGGCACGCCGGCCTCGGCCATGCGGGCCTCCTCGACGTGCGGCATCGAATGCTTGGTGGGCTCGGGCGGCGCGGTGGCATCGAGATCGGCATCCGTCGGCTCGAGCCCAATGTCACGCGCGCGCGTGCGCGCGGAGCCGGAGACGGGGCCGCCGGCCCCGGGGCTCCGGCGCTTGCGCTGCTTCTGCTTCGCGCGCTGTCGATCGCGGGCCACGGCTCGTTCTCCCTAGCGCGTCTCGCGATGCCCCGTGTGCTGCCGGCACCACTTGCAGTACTTGCGCAGCGTGATGCGATCGGGGTTGTTGCGCTTGGACTTGTTGGTCTGGTAGTTCCGGCGCTTGCACTCCTCGCACGCGAGGGTGACGGCGATCCGGACGTCTCCACGGGCCATTGTTGCGGCGCGCTCCGAGGTCGGGTTCTGCTGGCGCCGGGCAAGGAAAAACCTCGCACCCCGGCGCGAGGTCGGGTGTGGAGGATAGCGCAGTAGCGTGTGCCCGCATGCCGCCCGCGATGCCCCGGCTCGACGGCGTCGAGCACAGCTTCCACGAGCTGCCGACCGGCGTCCGCGTGCACGTGGCGGCCGCCGGGCCGGAGGGCGCGCCGGTGGTCCTCTGCCTGCACGGCTGGCCGCAGCACTGGTGGGTCTGGCGGGAGGTGATTCCGCGGCTCGGCGGCGAGGTGCGGGTGCTGTGCCCGGACATGCGCGGCTTCGGCTGGTCGGGGTGGCCGGTGGACGGCTCGTTCGAGAAGGAGCGGGTGGCGGACGACGCGCTGGCGCTGCTGGACGCGCTGGGGATCGAGCGCGTGGTCGTCGCCGGCCATGACTGGGGCGCCTGGGCGGCGACGCTCGTCGCGCTGCGGGCGCCGGAGCGGTGCTCGGCGCTGCTCGCGATGTCGACCGGCCACCCGTGGCAGCCAGTCGGGCGCGCGGCGCGGAACGCCTGGCGTCTCTGGTACCAGGTGCCGCTGGCCGCCCCGGTCGTGGGCGAGGCGCTGGTCTGGAGCGGCGCGATGCCGCTGTTTGTGCTGCACGGTGCGCGGCGCGACGAGGCCGGCTGGCGGCCGGGCGAGGTCGAGACCTATGTCGACGCGCTGGGCGCCAGGGCGTCGGCGCGCCTGTATCGCCACTTCCTCGTGCGGGAGACGCCGCGGGCGCTCGCCGGCTCGTTCCGCGGCCGGCGCCTAACCGTGCCGGCTCGGTTGCTGCACGGGGCGCGCGACCCGCTTGGCCGCGAGTTCGTGCGTGGCTTCCCCGGCGAGGTCGAGATCGTGGACGGCGCCGGCCACTTCCTGCCCGAGGAGGAGCCCGCGCTGGTGGCCGAGCGCATACAGGCGATGGTCACTCCGCCCGCGCGATGACGTGCGTCACCGCGCCGGGCCCCGCCGCGACCGCCACGCGACCGCCGGGGCACGCCAGCCGGCCCGCAACGCAGCCG
>JBOGYU010000434.1:0-4270 GCA_050696935.1 Solirubrobacteraceae bacterium
GTCGAGACCCGCACCTTCAGCTCGAGAGTCGTCTACCTCCGCTACCGCGTGGCGCGCTAGCTGTTCTTCCCCATCAGGTTGTTGACGGGAGCCCGACTCATCGGCGGCTGGCCTGCGAGTGACCAATGCGGTCGGAGTCGATTGTAGTGATCGACGAAGGCCGGCAGACTGGCGATGCGCTGGGCCGTGTCGTGGAAGGCGTCCGCATAGGCCCACTCGCTCAACAGGGTGCGGATGAAGCGCTCGGCCTTTCCATTCGTCTGCGGCCGGTAGGGCCGCGTCTTGCGCAGGCCGATTCCCAGCCGCTCGGCGGCTGCGGCGAAGAGCCGGGAGCGATAGCAGCCGCCGTTGTCACTCAGCACCCGCTCGACGCGAATGCCGTGACCGGCATAGAAGGCCACGGCTCGCTCCAGAAAGCCGGCGGTGGTGGCCGGCGACTCGTCGGCCAGCTCCTCGACGTAGGCGAGCCGGCTGTGGTCGTCGACCGCCACGTGGACCCGGTTCCAGCCGATCGCCCGCTTCCGTCCGGCGCCGTAGCCGGCGCGGCGCTGTGGCTTGGGCAGGCCACCGCCGGGGCGGATCCGGCCCAGCGACTTGGTGTCGAGATGGACGAGCTCGCCGGGAGCGGCGCGCTCGTAGCGGATGATCGGCGGCCGTGGCTCGAGCCGATCGAGACGTCCCAGGCCGTGGCGGCGCAGCAGGGCATACACCGTGGAACGGGCCAGGCCGGTCTGCCAGGCCAGGCGGTGTGGGCCGACCCGCTGCTCACGCCGCAGCCGGCACAGCTGCGCGCCGAGCTCGGGCGGGTGGGCGCGCGCCTGGCGACGCACCACGCTGCGCCGATCGACCAGGCCGGTCGCGCCTTCTCGCCGGTAGCGGTTCCACCACTTGGATCCGGTCTGGCGGCTGATGCCGGCGGCACGTGCGGCTCGGCTCACCGACCAGCCGCCGGCGATGCGGGTGACCAAGATCTGCCTGCCTCGTGGCGTGAGGCAGGCATTAGCATGTGGCATGAGGGCCCCTCCTGCGACTGTGGTTTCCACACCAACAGCCGAAGGATACGGGCCCTCAACCCGTCAACAACCTGATTGGGAACTAGAGCTAGCGGATCAGGCGGTCAGCTCCTGCAGGTATCGGCCGACGAGGCCGGTCGGCACCAGAATCGGGCAATCGAGCCCTGCGCGCAGCATGTCGCGATGCCGGAGGCGATAGGCCTGGCAGTCCAGGATCACGGCCTCGACCGAAGCAGCGGCCAGTTCGCGCCCGGCGTTCAGGATCAGCTCGTCGTCTCCGTACGGTGATGCAGGCAAGACGATGGGGTCGTAGCCGGCCGCCTCCCACCTCGCCTCGACCTCCCCGACCTGCTCGGCGAGAGGCGGCAGCAAGCCGATCTTGTGAACGCCGAGGGCGTCGACGGTGCTACTGAGGACCTTCTGCGGCAGGAGGATCGGCCCAGGAGCGTGGAACCGTGGAAACTCGCCCGTGCACAAAACGACGAAGATCCGGGCGCCGGCGGTCGCCAGGCGATCGAGGGCGGACTGCAGCAGCGGAATGACCGCGGCTCGTGAAAGCTCGACAACCGTTCCGTCTCGAAGACGGCTCACCAGCGGGAAGTCGCCTTCGTCCGGAGCCATCTCGCGAATCTGCTGGTCCTGGAGCTCGTCGAGCGCCCCGACCTCGTGGATGGTCGGTGCGTCGCCGAGGACGGAGCGCAGGTCAGCCATCATGTCCGGCCGTGGCGCCTGACCGATCGTTGCGACGCCCACCGGAAAGCGTGAGTCGTTCATGGGTGAGTGGGGTCGTCTCGCCGACCCCACTCGACAGCCTCCTAGCGCTCGTCCCAACTCGGGAACGGATATGTCGGCTCCGACTCACGACCTTCTTCGGGCCACACGGATGTCGGCGTTCCGTCCAGGATCTGGACGGGAATCGACGTCCCGACGACGTTCTTCCCTGACTCGTCCCAGCCGATCGGACCCCAGAACGTCTGGGGCTCCAGCGCCAGGAGCGCCTCTCGAACCGCGTCGGTATCGGTGGTTCCGGCCTGCTCCAACGCCAGCTGAAGGACGAGGCCGGCCATGCTCCCCGAGGCCGTGTGATAACCGGGCAGGTAGTCGAATTCTTCCTCGATACCTGCGGCATAGTCCTGCGTGGATCCGAGCGTCTCCTCGCCGTCGAAGCTCAGGGATGGCAGCCACCATTCGGATCCCATTACGAAATTCGCGTCCTCGCCGAGCGAGTCGACGAAGTCGGGCAGGGCGGGACCGGCTGTGAAGCCCATGAGGCTTGGCGCGAACTGCAGGTCCTTCGCCTGGCGCGTGATCAGGACGGAGTCCTGGAAGAGCGTCGAGGCGAGCAGCATGTCCGGTTCGGCGCTCTCGACCGCCGTCAAGATGCTTGACACGTCCGTGGCGTTGGCGGGGTAGCTTTCCGAGAACACGACCTCGAATCCCTGCTCTTCGGCGTAGCTGGCCGCACCTTCTCCTGCCGCGATTCCGAACGGATCGTCGCGGATCATGACCGCGACGGTCTCCGGCGCGGGCTCCAGCGTTGCGGCCATGTCGATCACGCCCCGAAGGTACGTGCTTGCCGCCGGAAGGATCGAGAAGATGTACTGGTAGTCGCGCTCGTAGATGCCGTCGGCGTTCGCCTGTGGCGCGATCGTGAGCACCCCGTTGCGCTCTCCAATGGTGCTCGTCGCCTGGGTGATCCCGCTCGAGAACGGCCCGAGCAGGAAGTCGACATCATCCTCGGTGATGAGCCGCTCGGTCAGCTGGGCGGCGGTGTTGGCATCGCCCTCGTCGTCATACACGATCAGCTCGACCATGTAGGTCTCGTCCCCGACCTGGATGCCACCCTGCTCGTTGACGGCGTTCATCCAGTACTCGTACCCGTCTCGGACGAGGTTCCCCTCTCTCGAGACGGGCCCGGTGAGCGAGACGGCTGCTCCGAGCGTCAGTGTCTGCGTCTCGCCTCCCTGCTCGCCGGGCGAGCCTTCGGCCGGGGCGCTCTCGCCGGGCGATCCCTCGCCGGGCGATCCCTCCCCGGGCGTATCGGTGCCGCATGCCGCGAGCATGAGTGCGAGCGCCACGACCGGGACGAACCATCGATATGGACGTCGGTACCGCAATGTCACGATCTCCTCCTCCTTGGCTGTGAAGCCCACCGGGCTCCCAAACAGAATTGCCCTACAGGCCGATGAACGAGTCCTGGACGCGCTGGTCCTTCAGCAACATTTCACTGGTCCCCTCGAGGACGATTTGCCCGCTTTCCATGACGTAGCCACGCTGGGCCATCGTTGTGGCGTTGACCACGTCCTGCTCCACGATGAGAAGGGTCGTGCCGCCACGGTGGATCTCGTCGATCGCTTCCATGAGCCGGTCGACGATCACCGGTGCCAAGCCCAGGGACAGCTCGTCGATCATGAGCAGCCGCGGCTTGACCATCAGGGCGCGCCCAATGGCGCACATCTGCTGCTCGCCGCCGCTCATGTGTCCGGCCAGCTGCTCGAGGCGTTCCCCGGGGCGGGGGAAGGCGTCGACGGCCCGCTCGATGCCCGCCGCCTCGGCGCCGGCCTGGCCGAACAGCCGGAGGTTCTCCCGGACGGTGAGCGACGGGAACACGCCCCGGCCCTCCGGGACATGGCAGATCCCCTTGGCGCACAGCGCTTCCGGGCTCGTCCCGGTGCAGTCGACACCGTCGAGGACCAGCCGGCCCGAGTTCGGCCGGAGCAGTCCGGAGGCCACCCGCAGCAGCGTCGTCTTGCCCGCGCCGTTGGCGCCGAGGAGGGCCACGACCCGCCCGGGCGGCACGGTGAGGTGCACGTCGCGCAGCACGACGGTCCGCCCGTACCCGGCGGTGACACCGGCGAGCGTGAACATCAGGCCACCGCCGCCGGTGTCAGCTCGCGGCGGGCGGGCGGCGACTCGGCGCGGCGGCGGCTGCCCCGTAGCGCCACGTTCGGTCGCCAGGCGATCCGTCCGCCGCCGAGGACGGCGACACCGACGGCGAGGGCACCGAAGGCCATCGACTGCTTCTCGGCGGTGAGGAAGCCCGAGGCGTAGGCCGGCGCCACCGCCAGCAGCGCGGCCGCCAACAACGGCGACGCCAAGCGGCGCAGGCCGGTCAGGCCGAGGACAGCCAGCCAGATCAGCGACGAGAACGATCCGAAGCCGACCCCGCTGGCCTGGCCGGGCGCGGCGATGAAGAGCGCTCCGGCGACACCGGCGAGGAACGCCGACACGCAGAAGACGAGCACGCGGGTCACGTT
>JBOGYU010000435.1:0-4228 GCA_050696935.1 Solirubrobacteraceae bacterium
GCTCACCAGCACCCGGCCGAGCGCCGCCATGGCCACCCGCTCGCCCGCCAGCTTCCCGAGCCGCCCGCCGGTGGCCGCCTGGCGGACCACCCGGCCGCGCAGGTGCACGAGCACGGCGGGAATGTCGATCTTGACCGGGCAGGCGTCGTAGCAGGCCCCGCACAGCGACGACGCCCACGGCAGCGTGTCGCCCTCGCGCAGGTCGTGCAGCTGGGGAGTGAGGATCGCGCCGATGGGGCCGGGGTAGGCCGAGTCGTAGGCGTGGCCGCCGGTGCGCGTATACACCGGGCAGACGTTGAGGCAGGCCGAGCAGCGGATGCAGTGGAGCGCCTGGCGACCGAACTCGTCGGCGAGCACCTCGGTGCGCCCGCCGTCGAGGAGCACGAGGTGAAACTCGCGCGCCCCGTCGTCCGGCGACACCCCGGTCCAGAGGCTTGTGTAGGGGTTCATCCGCTCGCCCGTCGAGGAGCGCGGCAGCAGCTGAAGCATCACCTCGAGGTCGCGCCAGCGCGGCAGCACCTTCTCGATGCCCATGACCGTGACCAGCACCTCGGGCAGCGTCGTGCACATGCGGCCGTTTCCCTCGGACTCCACGACGCAGTTCGTGCCCGTCTCGGCGACGCCGAAGTTCGCGCCGCTGATCCCCGTGCGAGCGGTCAGGAACCGCCGGCGCAGGTGGCGCCGAGCGGCTTCGGCCAGGGCGCGCGGGTCGTCGCTGAGATCCTCGATCCCGAGCGTACGGCGGAAGAGTTCGCGGATCTCCGCCCGGTTGCGGTGGATGGCCGGGACGAGGATGTGCGACGGGCGGTCCTGGCCGAGCTGGATGATGAGCTCGGCGAGGTCCGTCTCCCACGCCTGGATCCCCTCGCGGGCGAGCGCCTCGTTCATCCCGATCTCGTCGCTGACCAGCGACTTGACCTTGACGACTTCGCGGATGCCATGCGCATGGGCGACCTCGGCCACGATCCGGTTGGCCTCCGCGCCGTCACGGGCCCTGTGCACGTGCCCGCCGGCCCGGCGCACCGCTGCCTCCAGCTCGAGGAGGTGCTCGTAGAGGCCGGCCATGGTCGATCCCCGGATCGACCGCCCGGCCTCGCGGAGCCCCTCCCAGTCGCCCAGCTCGGCGATCGCCGCCGTCCGCTTGGCATTGATGGTGCCCGTCGCGTGGGCGAGGTTGCGCCGCAGCTGCGTGTCGCGGGGTGTCGCGGGCGCGCGTCGGGAACCCGTCGCTTACGCTCTCCTCGGTCGCGGCGAGGATCTCCGCCAGGTGGACCACGCGCGTGCCGGCCCATCCGCCTGCGTGGGAGCTGTCACGAGCGCGCACTCGGCCCAGCAGCGTTCAGCACGAGCAGCGCGACGACCATGTCGCGGTAACCGCGGGGCCGGCGCGTCCTTGACAGGTACGCAGTACGATGGTATGCCATAAGGGTCCTGCTCGGGGCGGAGTGCCTGCCGGCGCGCCGCGGACCACGAGATCGCACGGGAGAAGGGAGGCGTCACGTGACACGTGAGGGCACATGCGGCGGCGACGCTCGCGTCACGCGCGGAAGGCTCCTCGGAGCCGTTGGAGACGGCAGCACCTCGGCGGGGCGCCGTGGATCTTCAGGGAGAGTGGGAATGTTCCGCAGAGCCAAGACGCCTCGAAGGCTGGTTGTGGCCTCGGTGATGGGGGTAATGGCCTGCTGCGGCTCGCCGGCCGTCGCCTTCGCGGCGCAGACGCCCGCAACCCGCAGCGCTCAGCAGGCGGCCGACAAGGTCGACGTGGAGATCACCCGCCGGGAGGTGGTCGCGAACGGCCAGGCCTTCGGTGCTGCCGGCTCGTACGAGAAGCTCGTCGGCACCATCGCGTTCCAGCTGGATCCAGAGCATCCGCGCAACGCGGCGATCACCGACCTCGATCGGGCCCCGCGCAACGAGGACGGGCTGGTCTCGTACAGCACCGACTTTTACCTTCTGCGCCCGACCGACACGTCTAGATGGAACGGCAAGCTCGTCTTCGAGGTCAACAACCGCGGTACCAAGCCCCTGAACTACTTCTTTAACGACGGGTCTAGCTCGAACGATCCGACGACGCGCCAGGACTTCGGGACCGGGTTCCTTCTCAACGAGGGCTTCGCGCTGGCGTGGGCGGGCTGGGAGGGCGACGTCCTGCCCGGCGGCAACCGCATGACGATCCGTGTGCCCGTTCCCACAAACGACGATGGCTCGCCCATCACCCAGCGGATTGTGGTGGAGTTCCACGACCGCAACTTCCAGCCGGACGGCAGCACGACCACGCTGCCGCTGGGCGGTTCGCGGGGCTTCGCGAGCTACCCGGTGGCGGAGGGACGGGACGCGGACGCCGAGCTGCGCGTCCGTCCCAGCGACTCGCCGCGGCCGTCGGGGCCGAGCATCCCGTACGGAACGGTCGTGCCGCGCGACGAATGGGAGTTCTCGAACCCCACGGAGATCACGCTGCGCCGCGGGTTCCAGCCCGGGATGGTCTACGAGCTCTCTTACGTCGCGCGTGACCCGCGCGTGATGGGGCTCGGGTACGCCGCGACCCGCGACGTCGTCTCGTTCCTGCGCCGTGCCAGGATGGATGACGACGGCGACCCCAATCCCGTGTCCAGAGCTGGCCTCGTCCGCCATGTGCTCGGCGTGGGCATCTCCTCGAGCGGCATGTACATGCGCGACTTCCTGTATCAGGGGTTCAACGAGGACCTGGCGGGCAAGCGGGTGTTCGACGGCGTGCACATCCATACCGCGGGCGCGCACAAGCTGTTCCTCAACTACCGCTTCTCCCAGCCGAACCCCTATTCCGTGCAGCACCGCAACCGCTGGATGCCGTACGTGAGCTTCCCCTTCAACTTCGGCGTCCGCAGGAATCCGCTCGTGGAGCGGGGTGCCATGCGCGGACCGCTGGTGGATGGGATCCTCAAGCGGCGCCGGAGCGATCCGCTGGTCATCCAGACCGACACCTCGTTCGAGTACTGGCAGTTCCAGGCCAGCCTGGTGGACACCGATGGCTTCGGCAACGACGTTCCGCTCCCACCCAACGCGCGCCACTACCTGCTGTCGGGCACCGAGCACGGCTCCGGGATTCCCTCGGCGCTGGGGCTCTGCCAACAGCTGAGCAATCCGACGTCGCATGGGCCCGCCCTGCGCGCGCTCTTCACCGGGCTCGACCGGTGGGTGACCGACGGCGTGGCGCCGCCGCCGAGCCAGCGGCCGACGATAGGCGACGGCTTGCTGGCGCGCCCGAGCCGCGCCGGCGTCGGGTTCCCCCGCATCCCAGGCGTCACCTTCACCTCCGTGCACAACGCGGCGGGCGAGCGCGACTTCGGGCGCGGGGTCACACAGAACCAGGGCATCATCAGCCGGTGGGGCCATCCCCGAGTGATCGCGCGCTACGACGTGCGTGTGCCCAGGGTCGATGCGGTCGGCATCGACGAGGGCGGCGTGGAGGTTCCCGTGGTCGGCGTACCGACGGCCACGCTGACCGGCTGGAATTTGCGCCGCGCGCCGTACACCGCCGGCGACCTCTGCGACCTGACCGGGATGTCAGTGCCATTGCCCGTCACCACCGCCCAGGCCGACCTGACGGGTGACGAGCGGCCCTCGTTGGAGGAGCTGTACGGCAGCCACGATGGCTACGTCGCGGCCACCCAGCGCTTCGCGAACGAGATGGTCGACCGCCGGCTCCTGCTGCCGGCCGATGCCGAGCAGGCGGTTGAGGACGCGCGCGCCGGCACGGTCCTCGGACCCGGTCACTGACGGGGATGCTCGCCTGGGGCCGATCCCTCGAGGGTCGGCCCCCAGGCGGCCAGAGGCAGCGCGGCGACCTGCGGCGTGGCTGCCCCGGCCCGCGCGTCCTTGACAGGTAGCCAGTATGATGGTATTCCATATGACTGTGCTCAGTACGAGCCGTGCTGGCGCTGCGGACCAGGAGATCACACTCAGGAGAGGGAGCGTCACATGACACATGAGGGCACATGGGGCGGCGGGGCTCGCGTCATTCGGCGAAGGCTGACCGCTGTCATCGTTGCCGCAGTGGCGGTGGCCGCGGGGCTGAGCGCCACGTCGGGCGCCGCCGCGGATCCTCGAGCGGAGCGGCCCGGTGCCGTCGTGCGGCTGCATCCGGACAACCCGCACTACTTCGAGTTCCGCGGGCGTCCGACGGTGCTGGTGTCCTCGGCCGAGCACTACGGGGCGGTCCTGAACCCCGACTTCGACTACGAGCGTTACC
>JBOGYU010000436.1:0-4215 GCA_050696935.1 Solirubrobacteraceae bacterium
GGGCGGCGACGTTCTTGGCGCAGCCGGCCAGCTCGACGCCGATCAGGTCGGTGGTGGCCGCCACGTCGAAGCCCGCGGCGGCCAGCGCGTCGCCGACCTGGCGCGCGAACGCCTGGTCGGGCGCCGCGAGCACGAGCGACGCGCCGTCCTCGAGCGCCGCCTTCGCGTGCGCGGGCCCGCCGATCGCGCCGACGGCCCAGGAGGCAACGCGCTCGGAGACGAAGGCCGCGGGCAGCGTGCCGAGCGGCGGCACCAGCCCCTTGGACATCACGAGCACGCCGGTGCGCGGGGCGATCGCCCCCGCGTGGGAGGCGATGACCGAGGGCAGCGAGGCGGCGGGTACCGCGAAGCAGACGAGGTCGTGGCGGGAGAGCTCGAGGTCCGCAGCGCGCATCACGCTGACCGCGGGCGGGAGCTCCACCCCCGGCAGATAGCGCTCGTTCTCGCGCTCCGCCTGCAGGCGCTCGGCCTGGATGTGGGTGCGGCAGCCGAGATCGACCTCCAGGCCGGCGCGCGCGAGCATCACCGCCACGCTCGTGCCCCACGAGCCGGCGCCGATCACCGCGGCGCGGCGCAGCGGCGGCAGGCCGCCGAGCCACTCCCACTGGAGCATCACGTTGGGCCAGATTCGGTCGGTCACGGCGGCGGCGAGCTGCGGGGATGCCTGCTCGACGCGCGGGAAGGTGAGCGGGCGGCCGATCCGGATGCGCACCTTGTGCGGGCGGATGCGCCAGCCCTTGCGGACCGCCTCGGTGCCGATCACCGCGACCGGGACGACGGGCGCGCCGGTCTCCAGCGCCAGCCGGCCGACGCCACGCTTGGGCCGGCCGAGCGCGCCGGGGCGGATGCGCGTGCCCTCGGGGAACATCAGCACCGAGTCGCCGCGCTCGAGGATCGCCTTCGCGGTGGCGATCATTTCCGCGTCGCCTGTGCCCCGGTTGACCGGGAAGGCGCCGAGCGAGTTCAGCCACCACGCCATTACCCGGTGGCGGAACAGCTCCCGCTTGGCCACGTAGTACATCGGCCGGCGCGCGATCGTGGCGATCACGAACGGGTCCAGGAACGAGCGGTGGTTGGCCGCGAAGATCACGGGCCCGGACTGCGGGACGTGCTCGCGCCCGATCCGCGAGAGCCGGAAGTACAGGTGGAAGAAGGGCTGGAAGACCGCCCGGACGAGCCAGTAGACGATCGGGTTCACGCCGCGCTCGCGCGCACGGGCGTGCAGGCGGCTGTGGTCGCTGGAGCCCCTCACTTCAGAGCGTTACCCGCGCGGGGGCCGCCCGTTACAGTGCACGGCGAGCATGGCGTTCGACCGCACCCGCACCCTGCGCGGCGCCCTCGCCGGGAGCGTCGCCGCGGCCGTCTGGCTCGCCCAGCAGCCGCTCGACCGGTGGGTGTTCGGCGTCGACCACGACGACGCGGGGCTGCTCGCCTCGCTCGCGGGCGCCCCGCTCGCGGTCGGCGTCCTGCTGCACGTCCAGAACGGCGCCGTGTTCGGCGCCCTCTACGCCAACGTCGCGCCGAGCGTGCCGATGCCCGCGGTGCTGCGAGGCCCGCTGGCCGGCCTGGCCGAGCACGTCGCCACCTGGCCGGCGGTCGGCCTCGTGGCGCCGAGGCTGTGGGGCAGCGGCCGCGCCTTCGGCCAGTCGGCGTGGCGGCACCTGGTGTTCGGCCTCGTGCTCGGCGAGCTCGAGCGCCGGCTCAACCCGCCCGGGGGCGAGCTCGAGCCGGTCGACGACGCATCGGTGGCGTCGAACGGCCACGGCTCGGTGGAGCACCTCGTGGCGAGCGGGCGCTGAGCGCGCGCGTCGTCATCACCGGCGCCTCGGGCTTCGCCGGCCGCCATCTCGCGGCCGCGTGCGCCGATCAGGAGGTCGTGGCGCTCTCCCGGACGGCGGGCGTCGACCTGCTCGAGCCGGATTCGGTGCGCGCGGCGGTCGCCGCGGCGCGCCCCCACGTCGTCTACCACCTCGCCGCGCGCGCACACGTGGGAGCATCGTGGAGCGATCCCGCCGGCACGCTGCGCGACAACGTCGCGATGACGCTGAACGTGCTGGAGGCGGTGCGGGCCGAGGCGCCGGACGCCGCCGTGGTGGCGGTCGCCTCGGGCGAGGTCTACGGCTCGCCGGCGCGCCTGCCGATCGACGAGTCGGCGCCGCTGCGCCCGCAGAACCCGTACGCCGTCTCCAAGGCGTCCTCGGACCTCGTGGCCGGCTTCTTCGCCGACGCCCACGGCTTGCGGGTGATCCGCACGCGCTCCTTCAACCATGCCGGACCCGGGCAGGAGCCGACCTACGCCATCGCCTCGTTCGCGCGCCAGATGGCGATCGCCGTGGAGGCGGGCGAGGATCCGGTCCGGATCGTCACGGGCAACCCGGACACGCGGCGCGACTACACCGACGTGCGCGACGTCGTGCGCGCCTACCGGCTGCTCGCAGAGCGCGCCGCGCCCGGCGCCTACAACGTCTGCTCCGGCCGCACCGCGTCGGCCGCCGAGCTGATCGCCGGGCTGGCGGAGGCGGCCGGCGTGGGGCTCGACCACGTCGTCGACCCGGAGCTCGTCCGCGCGCATGACGTCATGGAGCTGCGCGGCTCCTACGCGGCGCTGCGGGAGGCGACCGGGTGGGAGCCGGAGATCCCGCTCGAGCGCACCCTCGCCGACACCCTGGCCTTCTGGAGAGAGAGACCATGAGTGCGGCTTACTCGCACTCGCAAGCTCGTGCGAGCGCCTTGATTGCCGCGGCTTACTCGCACTCGCAAGCTCGTGCGAGCGCCTTGATTACCGCGGCTTACTCGCACTCGCAAGCTCGTGCGAGCGCCTTGATTAGCTGGCGAGGCGAGCCAGGACCGGCCCGAACTGCTGCGCGACCACGCGGGCGCGGTCGACGTCGACGCTGCTGAACGCCTGCGGGTGCAGGCGGTAGACCTCCACCAGCGCCATGTGGCCGGGGCCGACGGCGACCGGGACCATCAGTAGGGCCCCGTAGCCGAGGCGATGGAGCTCGGCCACCTCGGTCGGGTCGCTCTCCGGGTCGCCGACGATCACCTGGCCGGGCGTGCGCTCGCGCAGCAGCCGGGCGGTGGCGGGGAAGTCCTCCAGCTCCCACCGCTCGCCGGGCACGTCCTTGTTGTCCGACAGCAGCTCGAGCCCGCCGTCGACCATCCACATCAGCGACACGTCCACGGCCCCGAGCAGCACGGCGGCGCGGCGCCCGACGGAGGCGAGCTGCGCGGCGTCTTCCACGTCGGCGAGGTCGTCGCCGAGGTCGGCCAGCGCGCGGGCCCACGCGGCCCCGCCGCCGACCGTGCCGGTGGCCACGCGGACGCCTGCGCGGATGTCGGCGGTGGCGGCGATCTCGGGGGCGAGCGCCGTCCACCCGGCCGCCGGGCGCGCCAGCGCGTAGCCCTGGGCGTACGTGGCGTCGAGGTCCGCGAGGGCGCGCAGGTCCGCGAGGTCCTCGACTCCCTCGCCGCAGACGGCGGCGCCGGTCGTGCCCGCGAAGGTGATCAGCGCCTCCAGCAGGGCGTAGCGGGAGGCGTCGCTGTGCGCGCCGTGCACGAGCGAGCGGTCGATCTTCAGGATGTCCGGCGCCACGCGGATGAGCTGCTGAAGGCCCGCGTAGCCGGCCCCGGCGTCGTCGAGCGCCACCCGGGCGCCGCGCCGGCGCAGCTGCGCGAGGCGTGCCTCCAGCGCCTCGTCGGCGGCGAACAGCTCGTGCTCGGTGAGCTCGATCACGACGCCGGAGAGGTCGTCGGGCAGCGCGTCGGCCACCTGCGGCGCGACCAGCGCGCGGGGGCTGACGTTGAGCGCCAGGAAGGTGCCGGCGGGGCGGCCGGGCACCGCGAGCGCGGCGCGGAGCGCCACGGCCTCGAGCTCTGAGCCCAGGCCGCAGCGGTGCGCCTGGGCGAACCACTGGTCGGGGCGGCGGACGGGGTCGCCCTCGATCCGGGCGAGCGCCTCGTAGCCGCACACGCGGCCCGTGGCCAGCTCGAGCATGGGCTGGAAGACCGGGCGGATGGCGGCCTCCCCGCGCAGCAGGAGCGCCTCCACCTCGCCCTGCTCGTCGGCGCGCGAGGGGCGGGCGGCGACGTTGGCGGCGTACCGGCGCGTCTGGCCGCGGCCGGCGTGCTTGGCGGCGTAGAGGGCGGCGTCGGCGTGCTCGAGGAGGTCGGCCGCCTCGTGCGCGTCCTCCGGGCAGTTCGCCACGCCGGCCG
>JBOGYU010000437.1:0-4202 GCA_050696935.1 Solirubrobacteraceae bacterium
CGGGGTCCAGCCGGGAGGCGACGCCGTCCGCTGCGCGCACGCGGGCGATCAGGTCGAGCCCCGACCCGTCCGGCAGCCCGAGGTCGACGATCGCGAGGTCGGGCCGCTTGAACTCGAGCTCGCGCAGCCCGTCGCGGACGCTGTCGGCCAGGATCAGCTCGAAGCCGTCGGCGGTCAGGTTGTCGGCGAGGAACGTGCGGAGGACCGGGTCGTCTTCCACCAGCAGGATGGTCGGGGGGTCGTCGGCGCGCATAACGACCTAGAGCGCGGCGGCGGAAAACTCGCCCCCTACCTGACCTTGGAGGGCGAGGGCCGGTGCCGGCGCGCACGTACCACTCAAAGCGCAAGCAGCACGGGATCTCGCGCGCCGATGATTACGTCGGTCGGACGCCGGTGTGGCGGGAGGAGACGACCGAGGCGTGCATGCGGCGCTGGCCTGGCCAGGCGTGGCGCAAGGGGTAGACCAGCCAGCAAACCCGCCGCCCCGGGTAGCGGGGTTTACTCGGACCTTCGTCTTGGTCGGAGCGGAGGAACTCGATCTCGTGTCAACCCTGCCCTCGCGAATCACAGCCCAAAACAGTGGCGGGGTGGCAGCGCCGCTCAATGCACGACCGTGATCAGCACGTGACGGCCACGTGCTCTATGAGGGAGACGCGGCGCCTACTTGACCTTGGAGGGCGAGGGCCGGTTACCCGCGGCGAGTACCGTGACGGTCGCTCGGGGCCGAATCCGGCGTGAGGCGTCAGATCGTGAGGCGCACAAGCTCGCTGCGTTGAGCCTCGGCCACTGTGGCGTCCATCTTCTCGCGATGCGACGCGACCGTTAGGGGGTGACCGCTGGGCAAGCCCCGGCGATTCGTTTACCTGGTCTCGTGTTCGTATGGCTGCTGCGTGAGCGAGTCGACGACGGCGCGGAGCTTCTGACTGAAATCGTCGTATGCGGGCTTGCCGAGCGCGGCGGCCTGTCTGCGCTCGATGTCGCTGATGATCTCGTCGGATAGCCGCTTCACCTCGCGCCCACGTTCGGTGGGGACGACGAGCTTGGCTCGACGGTCGCCCTTTTCGGGACAGCGCTCGACGTACCCCAGTGCCTCGAGCTCGTCGACGATCCGTCCGATGACCTGCTTGTGGCGCCCCGAGCGCCGCGCGAGCTCCGTCGCGCGGGTGCCCTCTTCGTCGAGATGGGCGATGACGGCGCCGTGGAGGCGGGTCAGATCGCCGTGGCCCGCCTCCTCGAGCCGCGCATAGAGCTCGTCCTGCACTGCGAAGAGGAGCCTGGCGGCGAGGATCCCGAGCCCTGGCTCGCGCTGCGTGCGAGGTGCTCGGCGGCTGGTGCTCTCCATAGAGAGATCGTATGCTACTGTGTCGATCACGAACTATGACTATCTCAGAATGGGACTTCTAGGCATGGAGGACACCATGACCCGAGCAGCCGAAGGCATCAGGGTTTTCACCCACGACGACGTTGCGACCTGGCACCGGGCGCAGGGCCGCCGGATCTTCCTCGGCGACGTCGTCGACGCGAGCAATTCGGACGCGATGAGCGTGGGCTTCGCCCGCTACGCGCCGGGAGAGTCGAACGAATGGGTCGTCACCTACGACGAGGCGCTGATCGTGACCCGCGGCGCCTTCAGCGTGACGTCGGCGGACGGGATCAAGACGACAGCCAACGCCGGCGAGGTGATCGTCCTCAGCAAGGGGACGAAGGTCGTCTACTCGGCCGAGGACGCCGGGGCGAACGTCGTCTACGTCACGTACCCGCACTGGATCGACGCGCAGCGGCGGTCCGAGCACGCCGCCCTACTCGACAGCTTCCACCCCGTCGCCGCCGACGCCGAGCCCCGACAGAATGAGGCCGCGACGGCGGACAATGTCGCCCTGCTGCGGGAGATCTGGGAGCCGATCGCGCGAGGAGAGTCGGATGACAATCGGCCGTTCTTCGACGCCCTGGCCGAGAACGTCGTGTTCAAGCTGCCGGTCGGCGAGCTGCGCGGCAAGCAGGCCGTGATCGACTACCTCGCCAACGCCGCGGAGACGATCGAGTTCCAGCCGTTCGACAGGCCGCTGGAGTACTACGGCGCCGGCGACCGGGTCGTGATCGTCGGCGTCGAGACGTTCAGGGTCAAGCAGACAGGAGCCACGCACCGAGCCGAGTGGGCCTGGGTCCACGACATGCGCGACGGGAAGATCACCCGAATCGTCGCCATCCAAGACCTCACCGGCGTCGCGGAAGACATCCGAGACGTGATCTTGAAGGTGCAGTCGACAGCGTGACGGGCGGTCTAGCTTGATCTCCCCCACGGACCTGCTGAACGGCTGGGAAGGAGTTGTCCGGCCTCCGACGGAGGCTTGCGGTCGCCACGACTGAAAGGCTCCGAAGGAGGGCCAGGCTCCGAAGGAGGGCCATGCTGGACGGGTAGCTGTCGGTTCGGACCGCGCGCGAAGCGGGAGATAAGGGCTCGCCGCCCGTCGCGGCCCGTCGCCACGCGTCGAATGTCCCGGGAACGCCCCGGCAGCGATCCCGCAGGGCCCGTTCTGCTACAAGCCACGCCGCTTGCTCGAGAGCGGGATGCCAGCCCGCAAGACGCCGCGCATCCAACGGCAGCGTGACCCGACCGAGCCGGGTCGTAGCCCCAGCAGGTCGCGGAGCCGCAGCGTCGCATCGTCCGGCGAGGACTCCGGAACCGACATGGCAAACCAATTGTGGCCGCGCCGGCGGTCGGCGCGAGCGACCCGCCTCCCGACACGGAAGCCATCACGAACCGAGAGACCCGACCTCCGCCCGCGATCGGGGTCTAGAGAATCGACCAGCCGAAGTGCGAGACTGCCGAGCTATGAGCGTCAGTGTCCTAGAGCGGGAGATGTACTCCGAGGCCGAGGCGGCCCGGCTACTTCAGGTGCCCCAGAACACGCTCCACTACTGGCTCGAAGGCGGCCAGATGCGCCGCAAAACCTACAAGCCGGTGATTCGCGTTGAGCCCCAGGGCGATCGCCCCTCGGTCACCTGGCCCGAGTTCATCGAGGCCGGGCTGCTGCGCCAGTACCGCCGCGAGCACGGCGTTCCGATGGCCGAGCTGCGGGCCTTCATCGACCTTCTGCGTGAGCGCTACGGGATCCCGTACCCCCTCGCCCATCATCGCCCGTTCGTCGCCGATCGCCAGCTTCTGCTGGAGGCGCAGGATGCCTCGCAGCTGCCTGCAGACTTCTCGCTCGTCGCGGTGGTGCGCGACCAGCTCATCCTCACGCCGGCCTCGCAGAGCTTCGTGGAGCGTGTCACCTGGGACGGCGACATAGCCGCACGCTGGCGGCCGCACGACGACCCGCGCTCGCCGGTTCGTATGGACCCCGAGCTGCGCTTCGGCAAGCCATCCGTGAAGGGCGTCAGCACCGAGGTGCTCTGGGAGCACGCCGAGGGCGATGAGGGAGTTGAGGAGACGGCGGAGGCCTTCGACCTCAGCCCCGACGACGTGCGCTGGGCTCTCGCCTACGAAACGTCGCTCAGAGCCGCGTGAGGCGGCCGGCCAAGCCGGCGACCGTCCGCTTCTACTTCGACGCCGATGTCCTCGGTCTGGCGAAGGCCCTGACAAAGCTCCGCAACGACATCACCTACCCCGGCGACCCGGGCGGCGTCGTCCATCGCCGTGAGCGGCCTCCCTGCCCCATCACCCGCACGGACACCGCCGACACGGTGTGGATCCCGATCGTGGCGAGCTGGGACTGGCTGATCATCACGAGGGACAGCCGCATCCAGGACCACCGAGCCGAGATCGAAGCGGTGCGCGACAACGAGGCCCGCATGATCGCCCTCGCCGGCAAGGAGGCCACGAGCACCTGGGCTCAGCTCGAAGTGTTCATGACACAGTGGCGGGCCATCGAGGCCAAGGCCGCAGAACCCGGCCCGTTCATTTACAGCGCCACGAGGACCACCCTGCGACCCGTGCCGCTGGACTCGCCGCATTACCGTTCCAGAGTGCGGCCAGCCGTCCAGCAGGGCCGTCATGATGGATCACACTGCGAGCGCGCGTGACCGCCACGCGCAACAGGGCCCGGCCGTCGAGCTACAGCCGCGAGCCTGTCTGGACCTCCCCCGCTTCGGTGGACACGGGGTTGTTAGGCGGCTTGGGCCGTTGACGTTGACTTGTAATTGATCTTGTTGATGGATGCGAGCCGCGAAGCGGCGAGACTCGCACCGGCTGGCCTGAG
>JBOGYU010000438.1:0-4179 GCA_050696935.1 Solirubrobacteraceae bacterium
GACGCGCGCGGCCAGCGGCGTCGCGCCGATGTCCTCGGCGCTGCGGATCGGCGAGTCGTAGGACACGCGTTCGAGGTGATCGCCGAGCCGCGCCGCGATCTCGGGCAGGTCGTGCGGGTCCTCCAGGAAGGCGCCCGGGAACGCGGCGAGCACGTGGTCGTACAGCGCACTCAGCGCCGCCGGATCCTCGACCTCGAAGCCGTACTGGCCCTTGAAGTCGATCGTGTCGACCGCGCCAGTCGCCCCGACCTCGTCGACGAGCTCCGGCGCCCACGTCGCTTCCGCGTCGAGCTTGAAACGCACACCGGGGGAGCGCGCGAGCCGCCGGCGCACCGGCTCGATCGACGGCTCCTTGCCGAGGCCAAGCGAGTTGACAAAGCGCACCGGCTGCGGCTCCAGCCCGAGCACGTCGTGCAGCGAGCGGCCAGCCTGGCGCAGCGCGAGGTCGAGCGCCGCCGACTCGAACGCCCAGGTGCGAAAGCGCAGCGCCACGTCCCACTCCGGTGGCTCCGGCCACAGCTCGAGCGTGGCGAGCTGGTCGCAGAAGCCGGCCAGCGTCCACTCGCCCTCGAGCGGCAGCGAGGGCCAGGTCTCGTGCAGCGCGGTGCCGTCCTCGCGGAACACCGAGACATCCTCGCCGGGCCCGTCCGCGCCGGCGCCGACGAGGCGCACGTGCGTCGTGATGCGCTCGAACTCGTAGGCGAGGACGGCGTGCAGGCGGTCGTACTCGCACGCCTCGATCACGAGCGGCAGCCCCGCGAGCCGCGGCCAGAGCGACTCGCCCTTGATCGTTGGGCTCACGGGGTTCACCCGCCGTCATTGTTTCATCACCCCTCGCCGAGGCCGGGCGGCCGCCCCGCTCGACGCGCTCGCGTTGCGTCTCGCGACCCACCGTGACAGCACTTCTGCCTTGGACGAGGAGCGAGCTGCGCTGAGTCCACGGCGCGTCCGCAACGGCACGAGTTGCAGGAGCGCGTCGCGTCGCGTCCGAACAACCCACTCCGTGCGACGAGCTCCACACGGACGTCCGTCTTTCGACGGTGGCTCGGCTGGGTCAGCTTGCTCAATAAGCAAACGCCTTTCTGAGCTACCGGCCGCTAATTCGCCATCGCCCAAATTGCGCTCAACCATGCTGTTTCACCGGACGCCGCGATCCCGCGGAGAGGCGCCAAACGGTGCCCTAGTGATGCACCGGTGATGCACGGCCTCTGTTGTCGTTGCCAGGAACGCCAACGGCGCCCGGACCCGCAGCGTACATTGCCAGTTTGGGTCCCAGCTCGAGCCCGCGAGCTGGAGAATCTAGCTCCGCTCGCGCAGCAGCGCGCGCAGGTCGGCCAACGGCCCCAGGTGCCGCAGCTTGTCCGGGTTGACGATCGAGCTTACGCCCTGGATCTGGCCCTCGGCGACGTCGAGAGACATCACGGCGATCAGCCTGCCCTCGCGGTCGAAGAACAGCGCACCCGGTTGCCCGTTTACCTCCTCGCGGCGCGAGGTGATGCCGAAGCGGGTGAGGGCGCGGAGGCCCGCGATCAGCGTGCGCGCCGCCCTGGCGCGGCCGTGGATCGCACGTGCGAGGGCGGGTGCCTTGCCGCCGCCGTCGGCGCGGAGCACCACGTCGTGGGCCAGCAGCTCCTCCAGCCCGTGGAGATCGCCCTCCTCGGCGGCCGCGAAGAAGCGGGTCGCAAGCTCCTCCCGCTGCTCGCGCGAGGCCTCGAACCGGGGGCGCCGCTCCTCCACGTGGCGGCGGGCCCGTGTGGCGAGCTGGCGGGCGTTCTGCTCGCTCGTCCCGACGATCTCCGCGATCCGGTCGTAGGGCTCGTCGAACACCTCGCGCAGCAGGAACGCGGCGCGCTGCTCGGGCGACAGGCTCTCGAGCAGGACGAGAAAGGCGAGCGAGAGCGAGTCCGCCATCTCGGCCTTGCGAGCGGGATCGTCCTCGGCGCTCGCCACGAGCGGCTCAGGCAGCCACTCGCCCACGTAGGTCTCGCGCCGGACCCGCGCCGAGCGGAGGTGGTCGAGCGAGAGTCGCGAGACCACCGCCGACACGTAGGCGCGCGGCGACTCGATCCGCTCGCCGCCCTCGCGCGCCCGGTGGAGGCGGAGGAACCCCTCCTGCACCACGTCCTCCGCCTCGCTCACGCTGCCGAGCATCCGGTAGGCGATGGCGAACGCCGACCGGCGCAGCTCGTCGAACTCCTCCTCGGTCATCGCTCAGCCGAGTCCCTGCGCGAAGCCCTGCCGCCAGCTCGCATACCGGAGCTGCCAGCCGAGCTCGCGCTTCGCCTTCTCGTTCGAGGCACCCCGCACTTCGGTCATCATGACGGTCGCCGCCTCACCGGCTAGGGGCCGAACGAGCCAGCGTGGGACACGCCTTGGTGGCTTGGCATCCAGCGCGCTCGCCAGCACCGGCAGCCACTCCCGCACGGGCGCGGGCTCGTCGTCGACGACGTTGTAGACACCCGGCCGGCCGCGCTCGACCGCGGCGACGGTCGCCGCCGCGGCGTCTTCGATGTGGACGAACGACCAGACGCCGCCACCGTCCCCGACGATCGGGAACCGACGCTTGCGGATCGGCGCCGCCATCACCGCATCCGGAGCCAGGCTGATCCCGGTCCCCGGACCGTAGAAGCCGCCGTAGCGCAACACGAGACCCTCGCCCCACTCGATCGACGGCACCGCTCGCTCCACATGGAGGATCCCCGCCAGCCCCGCCCGCAGCGCCGCCGGCGGGTCGGGATCGAAGGGATCGGCCTCGGTCTGCACCGGCCCGCCCGTGCGGGCGAATCGAAAAGCCGCAATGCTCTGCGCCACGAAACGCCGTGCCCCCACGGCGCGGCCGGCGGCCAAGAGATGGTCCGTCGCCTCCGTGCGCAGCCGGTTGGTCATTTTCACCGCGAAGGAGCGCTCGGGGTGCCGCGCATCCCTCATGGACATCGGCCCGGACAACGCCGTGAGCTGATGCACGATCACCTCCGGCTCGGCCTCGCCCACCACCCCAGCCACGGCATCGGGATCGAGAGCGTCGGCGACGACCGGCCGCGCCCCCAACGCCCGCAGCCCATCCTGCTTCGACGCGGTCCTGGTCATCCCGACCACCTCGTGGCCTCGCGCCACGAGCTGCGGGACGAGCTCTCTGCCGAGAGCGCCTGTGGCGCCGGCTACGAAGACCTTCATGACTGCTCCTTCCGTCTCATTGCCCTCTCAGACGAGATAGAGGCGCCGCCTGTGACAGTGCTCAGCGCGCGCACGTTCGATAGCGGCGGGTGTGCACCACCGTCCGCCCGGTGCTCGTCCGGGCCACGATCATGACCCGGACCCGGTCGCGTGGAAGGCGGACGAGCTGGATTAGGGCGCGCAGCCGGCGGCCTCGCGCCGTATGCACCCTGCGGCCGTCGCCGTAGATCCGGGCGTTGACCAACCGACCACGCCGTGGCTGCCGCAGCCGGATTCCGCAGCGGCCCCCGGGCAGCACCGCGGCAGCGTGACTCGCGGTCGCTGCTCCCCCGCGGTCCCGGCCAGCGGTGGCCCCGAGACCAGGTGGCCGACGATCCCTGGCCCGGCCTGGAGTGGCGTTCCTCCGCCGTGCAGCCGTCGCCGAGACTCGCGTACGGCGTCCCGTCCGCCGCCACGACCACGTCGAGGAAGTCGAATTCCAGCCCGCGGCGCACCGTGGGTTGCCAGCGAGCGCGTCGATGTCAGCGCTGCTCACGCTCGCAGGGGACGACGAGCGGGCGTCTCGCAGACCGAGCTGCCGGCGCTGATCATGCGCAAGGTCGCCGAGCGCGTCGGGCAGGTCGATGTCGCCGTCCTGGTCGTCGCTCTGTAAGCAATCGCCTTTCTGAGGAAGCGAGCACTTCGGAAGGAACCGCCGGGATTTGGCTCAACCAAGCGCTTTGCCCGAAGGGCCATCCTCTGACCGGGCACTCTGGGGTGCTCGATCCCGAGTTTGGTGATGCACGGGTGATGCACGGCCAAATAGAAACCCCCGCATTTGCAGGGGTTTCCTTAGCAGACCTCTAAGCCGGATTCTGTCGAGGGCGACCATCCATCTTGGCCGCCGGTTTCCCGGTGGCTCGAGCAGCGCACCCGGCTCCTCGGCGGGCCGCCTGATAACGGAGCCTGTTCGCCTTGCACCGGACGGGGTTTGGCAAGCCGCCGTGTCGCCACGACGCTGGTGGG
>JBOGYU010000439.1:0-4106 GCA_050696935.1 Solirubrobacteraceae bacterium
CGGCGAGCGGCAGCGCGCGCCCGCCGCCGCGACGGCGGTCGCCTTGGCGCGCGAGCGCCTCGGTGAGCACCGCCTCGGCCCGGTCCCACGCTCCGGCACGGATCAGCACGGCGCCGTAGATGCCGCGGCACCACGACTGGACGGGGACGAAGCGGCGGCGCTCCGTGAACTCCACCACGGCCTCGCACCACTGCATCGCGCGGTCGAGGTCGGCGAGCCCGTCGCAGACGACGAGCGTCGTGCAGCACGCGTCGCCGCACGCGAGCGGGTCGCTCGTCTCGCCGCCGAGCGCGACCGTCATCGCCTCGTCGAGCAGCGCGGTCCCCTGCTCGACCCGTCCCTGGAGGACGAGCGTGCGACCGACCTGGGCGAGCGCCATGCACTCGATGTCCGCGTCGCCGATCTCGTGCGCGAGGGCGAGCGCGGCGCGGGCATGGCGCTCGGCGTCGGCGAGGTCCTCGGACCGCTTCGCCTCCTCGATCGCGAGCCACCCGAGCTCCGGGCTCGCCCCGACGCCGGCGAGCAGGCGCCGCGCCCGTGCGAGCCAGCCCGCGGCCTCGGCGTGGCGGCCGTCGATCCGGTGCTCGCCCGCCAGGTACGTCGCGATCCGGCCGGCGTCGCGCGCGCTGCCGGCGCGCTGATAGGCGACGTACGCCTCGCGGCGGCGGTCGATCGCAGCGTCGCGCTCGCCGAGCCACCACAGCGACTGGCCGAGCCCGTCGAGCGCCTCGGGGTCGCCCGGGTTCTCGGTCAGAGCGGCTGCGAACTCATCGCGCGCGGCCGCCCAGTCTGCCTCCGCGAAGCGCTGCCAGCCGGTCGCACGATGCTCCATCGACCCGTAGTCTCGCCGCTGGAGGCCAGTCATGATCTCCACGGTCGCCGTAGACGCGGCCGAGCAGGTGGAGCGCATCCTGGCGGCTGCCGAGGCGACCGCGGGTGAGCGCGGAGTCGAGTGCAGGTCGGCCATGGCCCAGGGAGATCCCGGCGAGGTCCTCGTGGACCTCGCGGAGAAGCACGGAGCCGACGTGCTGGTCGTCGGCAACAAGGGCATGCACCGGCGCATGCTCGGAAGCGGACGCACTCCGCAGGACCTGGATGATTGACTCCACGGCCACGGGTCGCCGACGTCGCGGCTGGCGGACACGCCCACGTTCAAGCCGCCCGGCGGATCCGGCGAACGTCGACTGCTGCTTGTGGCGGCGGGTCAGGTTGCCGCGGCGGTCTGACCACCGCGAAGCTCGTACCACTCGGCGCGCCGCGTGAATCGAGTGGTGCGTTTTCGCGTCCGCCCGGCCCGCCTCCCTTACGAGCGGAAGTTCATCCCGCCCTACCCCCTACGGCGGCGACGCCGAGGTCAGGCCCGAGCGGCATCGGCACCGATTGTGTGCCGCCGACGCCTCCTGCTCGTCCCGAGCGGTAGCCGGCGCCGCCACGACGAGGACGGGCTCCTTCGGCGCGAAAGGGGTACTCCGCCAACAGCGGGAGCTTGTCCCGCTCGATGGAGAAGTTGAGGCGACGGTCCCCCCGCCTCGTCCGCTGCTGTTGGCAGCGTGACGGGGTGAGTGAAGTCCAGTCACTACCGCCTCGGCCTCATCCAAGCGAGCCCGGCGACGCCCGACGACGTTGCGGCGTCGCACTGAGCCGTGTGACCGGGACGGCGACGGTCGTCGCAGCGGTGATCCGGAAGCCGTCGGCCCGCTCGCGAATCCCCGCGTCGTGGACTACATCGACGACAATCCCGGGCGCTGCTCCACGTCGTCGCCCAGAGCGGCTTCCCCGCCGAGCGGGTCAGGACGCTCGCCGTCGATTGGGACGACGCCCACACCGCCTACGCGGCGAGGACGACCAAGGTCGTGCTGCAACGCGACCCACTCCGCGCTGGTCCCGCGCCGGGCTCCGGCGGTGGAGCGGCATCGGAGTTGGCAGCTGACCTCCGATTGTGCGAACCTCGCCATTCGACTAGCGTCCGCCACCCTCCTGGCCGGAGCGTCCTACGAATCGATAAGGGGGCGGTTTCACTTGGGCACACGAACGGCATTCATCGCTGGCGCGGTCGCCATGGCGCTGCTGGTGCTCGCGAGTCCGGCCTCGGCGATCGTCTACGGCGAGTTCGACGGCAATCGCCATCCCTCTGTGGGTGCGTTCGCCATCAAACGTGACGGTGAGTTCCGCAGGATCCGCACCGGCACGCTGATATCGCCACGGGTGTTCCTGACCGCCTCGCACTGCACCGTGGGCGCGGAGAACAGCGGTGTCCCGAGGGACGAGGTCTACGTGACGTTCGATCCCCGGCCGACGCAGTCGTCGACGTATCTGAGGGGCACGTCATTCACCCATCCGGAGTTCGGCTTCTCTGGACCTGGTGGGCTCTCCGATCCGCACGACATCGCGGTGATCGTCCTCGACAGAACGGTGCGGGGGATCACGCCCGCCGTCCTGCCTGAGGCGGGGCTCCTCGACCGCATGAAGGCCGCACACGAGCTTGCGTCCGCGAGCTTCGTGGCCGTCGGCTTCGGAACGGTGCGTGAGTCGCGCAAGACCGGACCTCAGGGGATCCTGAACATCACCGAGCGGCGCTTCGCCGAGCAGAGCTACCTGTCGCTGCTCGACGCCTGGCTCAACCTCGCGATGAACGAGGCGACGGGCGACGGCGGGACCTGCTTCGGCGATTCGGGCGGCCCCCACTTCCTCGGCGGCATCGAGTCCAATCTCGTCGTGTCGATCACGATCACCGGCGACGCGGTGTGCAAGGCAACCGACAAGACGTACCGGGTCGACACCGCGTCGGCGAGGGACTTCCTCGACGACTTCTCCCAGTACGGGGTGGTGCTTCCCTAGCCGCAACCGCCGACACGCCGGCAGCGGCACCGAGGATCTCCTCCCCGAAGCACGCATCGCCGGTACTGGTCTCAGAGCGCGACCTCGTCGTCTTCCGAGGCGGCGACGTCGCGCTTGAATTCCCCCGATTTTTGCGGAGTCCTGAGCTCTTGCGGCGTAAGCGCGTCGACGTCTATTGCGGTCGCATGGGCGCTGCGACCACGCTTCGGACCAACGCCGCCGACTCCACGCAGCCATCCATTCCATGACCGTGACGACCAGAGTCGCTGAGTGCCGCATCGTGACGCAAGCAGGCGCGCTCATCGTTGAGATCGAGACTCGCGCTCTGGACGACGACCGCGCGTCTGGGACAGCTCGGCCGAGAGCTGCTTTGGCGCTCGCTTGCCATGGAAGCGGTCCGGCTGCCGCGCGAGCCGGTACGGCATCCTGCGGTTCATCGCCGCGGTGCGTTCGGTCGACGGTCCTATGTGGTCACTGCGGCTGACATGGTGACTACATGCAGGAGATCGGGCTCGACGCGCTGCATCTCGCGTCCGCGTTGCTGCTGCCGCGCGCGGATTTGACCGTCGCCACCTGGGACCGCCGACTGCATCGGGCGGTGGCGGCGCACGATGTGTCACTGCTGCCCGAGCAGCTGCCCTGATCGGCACGCTCGCGTGACTGGCGACCATTGGACGGCGCCATCGGATCCGAGCCGACGGGCGCTCCGCTGCACTCGGGCGCGAGAAGTGGGCCGCGCTAGACGCCTCGCAGCCGCTCTGCGAAGCCGGTGTTCGGCGCGTGGACGTTCAGCATCCGCAGCTCGCCGGGGCCGGCGTTGCGGAAGCCGTGCGACACCCCGACCGGCGCGGCGACGTAGCTGCCGGGCCCGGCTTGAATCGTCTCGCCGGCCACGGTGAACTCTGCGGTGCCCTCGATGACGTAGAACGAGTCGACGTGGTCCTGGTGGGCGTGCGGCGTCACGCCCTCGAAGTCCGGGCCGAACGCCAGCTCGACCACCTCCATCTCGGGCAGCTCGCAGAGGATGCGGTGATGTCGCGCGGCGCGGCGGACGTGCTCGCCGCCGTCCCGCCCGAGGGCGACGCAGCCGGTGCTGGGACTCTGAGGATCGCGATCGAAGCTGGGCGCCACGTCCCCGCAAGCCTAGATGAGTTGTGCCACGGCGCTTGTGGCGGTCGTGGGGGTTGAGAAGGGTTCATAAGCAGGCAGATCGAAGTCGGCGGTGCTCGCCCGCACCGACGACCTGGAGGGGCCTCGATGCTCGCCGA
>JBOGYU010000440.1:0-4105 GCA_050696935.1 Solirubrobacteraceae bacterium
GGTGGAGGTCACAGCAGATGATGCGGACGCCGCGCGGCGGACGCTGGCGGGATGGCCGGTCGAGCGCCCGGCGCTCGTGACGGTCGAGGCGCCGAGCCCGGGTGACGAGGCCGCGACCGACGCCGTGGTGGCGCTCGTGGCCGGACTGGCCGCCGAGCGCTCGCTGCTGGCGGGCGTGGCACCGCCCGAGGGCGGCGACAGGGAGGCGGCGCAGATCATGCTGAGCGACCGCCTGCGCGCGGAGACCACGGTGCCGCTCGTGCTGGTCGATCCGGCCGACGCCGACCACGCGGCCACGGCGATCCTCTCGGGGCGCGCCGACCTTTGCCAAGGACTGCCTTCGCTGGCCTCCACCCGCTGGGCGCCCACCGGCTCAAGCGCCATCGAGGTGGTCGCGGCGTGACCGGTGGGTCGGTGACCGGCACCGGCCGGCCCGCGTACCCGATCGGCTCGGTGGACAACGCGCTGCGCCTCCTGCTCCTGTTTCGCGACCGGCAGGTCGTCCGCCTGTCGGAGGCCAGCGAGTACCTCGGCGTCGTCCGCTCGACCGCGCATCGGCTGCTGGCGATGCTCCAGTACCACGGCTTCGTGCGCCAGGACCCTGACACGCGGGCCTACGTCGCCGGGCCGGCACTTCTAGATGTCGGCCTGGCCGCCGTCCGCGGCGTGGACCTGCGCGCTCGCGCACGTCCATACCTGGAGGCGCTCACGGACACGCTGGGCGAGACGTCTCACTTCTGCATCCTCCAGGGCGCCAACCTGGTCTTCGTCGACTCGGTGGAGAGCCGGCAGGCCCTGCGCACGGGCTCGCGGGTCGGTGTCTCGCTGCCGGCCCACTGCACCTCGGGCGGAAAGGCGCTGCTGGCCCGAATGCCGGTGGAGACGCTCGCGCTGCTCTATCCCGACGAGCGGCTCGTCGGACTCACGAGCGCGTCGGTCTCATCGCTCCGCGAGCTCGAGAGCCAACTGGAGGTGATCCGTGCGCGCGGATGGGCGGTGAACCTGGGCGAGAGCGAGACCGACATCGCGGCCGTCGGCGCGGCGGTGCCGATCGGGTCCTCGGCACCGCGGGCGGCGCTGGCCGTGTCCGGCCCCCGCTCGCGCCTCAGCGGTGACGCGCTCGAGCGCGCCGGCGCGGCTGTCAGCGACGCCGCGGAGCGGCTCGGCACGGGCCTTCCGTGACCCTGTCGGCCATCAGGCGCCCCTGTACTCCGGCTTGCGCTTCTCGAGGAATGCGGCCATCCCCTCGTCGGCGTCCGCCGTGCCGAACAGCTCGCGAATGCGCTCGCGCTCGCCGGCCAGGCCGTCGGCGAGCGACTGGTCCACGCCCTGGTGGACGACCTGCTTGATGGCGCCGATCGCCTTTGTCGCTCCGGTGGCGAGCCGCTCGGCGTAGGCGCGCGTCTCGTCCTCGAGCCGGTCGGCCGCGAGCAGCCGGTTGAGGATGCCGAGCGCGTGCGCCTCGCCCGGGCTGATCTGGCGGCCGGTGACCATCAGCTCCAGAGCGCGGCTGGCGCCGATCAGCCGGGGCAGGCGCTGGGTGCCGCCGTTGCCGGGCAGCAGGCCCAGCGTTACCTCTGGGACGCCGAGGCGGTACGAGCCGCGCGCCCCGAAGCGCAGGTCGCAGGCGAGCGCCATCTCGAGCCCCCCGCCCAGGGCGTGGCCGGCGATCTGGGCGATGAACAGCTTGGGCAGCTCGGCGATGCGCGCGAGGCCGCGATGGGCCACCTCGATCATCGCCATGTTCCCGTCCGGCGGGTTCTGCGTGAACGCCTTGACGTCGGCGCCCGCCGAGAAGAAGCGCTTGCTGGCGCTGCGCAGGATGACGACCTTGATGTCGTCGTCGCCGCCGGCCGTCTCGATGGCGGTCGTCAGCTCGTCCATGAAGGCCTTGTCGTAGCTGTTGGCCGGCGGCTTGTCGAGCGTGACGTAGCCGAGCGCGCCGTCGCGAGTGAGTTCGACCGCCATGGCGCTAGCCCAGCCCGCCGACGACGACGGACTTGTCCTCGAAGTAGTAGTCGAGCGCCTCGAGGCCGTGCTCCTTGCCGTAGCCGCTTGCCTTCATGCCGCCGAACGGGAGCTCGTCGTAGCCGAAGTGCAGCTGGTTGACCCATGTCATGCCGGAGTCGACCTCGTGGGCGACGCGATGGATCGCACGCACGTCGTTCGTCCACACCGAGGAGCCGAGCCCGTACTCGCTGTCGTTGGCGAGCCCGATGGCCTCGTCGAGGTCCTTCACGCGCCATACCGGAAGCACCGGGCCGAAGACCTCCTCGCGCACCACGCGCCCGTCGTGCGGTGGGTTGGCGACGATCGCCGGCTCCATGAACCAGCCCTTGTCGCGCTCGGCCGGGACGTCGCCACCGCAGATCAGCTCGCCGCCGCCGTCCAGCGCGTCCTGGAGCTGGTCCATCACCTCCTGCCGCTGGCGCTCGGTGTGCAGCGGGCCGATGCGGATCCTCGGCTTCTCGGCCTTCACCCAGCCCTCCCCGGGCTCGTAGCGCTCCACCGCGGCGGATAGCTGCTCGAGGAACTCGTCGTAGACCTCGTCGAAGACGTACAGCCGTTTGGTGGCCAGACAGCCCTGGCCGCAGTTCCAGTAGCGGGCGATCGAGATCCCGCGCGCGGCGGCCTTCACGTTGGCGTCCGGGCACACGATCACGGGGTCGGACCCGCCGAGCTCCATCGTCAGGCGCTTGAACTTCGGCGCCGCGATCTCCGTGATGTGGCGGCCGACCTGGGTGCTGCCGGTGAAGGCCACTCGGCGGACCTTGTCGTGGGTGACGAGCGCGTCCCCCACCTCCGAGCCGCGGCCGGTGATCACGTTGACCACACCGGGCGGGATCTCGGCCTCGAGCAGGAGCTCGGCCACGCGCAGCGTGGTCAGCGGCGTCGTGGCGGCCGGCTTGACGACCACGGTGTTGCCGGCGGCCAGCGCCGGGCCGAGCTTGGTGCCCAGCAGGGTCAGCGGGAAGTTCGTCGGGACGATCGCGGCCACAACGCCCATCGGGCGGCGGATCACCATGCCGTAGGCCTGGCCGAGCTGGGACGGCAGCGGCTGGTAGGCGCCGCGGACCTTCGTCGCCAGGTCGGCGTAGAAGCTGAGGCCATGGAGGAAGTGCTGGACCTCCCCGGCCGCCTCCTGCAGCGGCTTGCCCTGCTCGTGCATGAGCGTGTCCGCGAGCGCCTTGCGGTCGTGCTCGATCAGCCCGATCGCGCGGCGCAGCAGCGCCGCTCGATCCTCGGCGTCCCGGCGCGACCATTCCCCGAAGGCGGCGTGTGCCGCCTCCACCGCGCGGTCGACGTCCTCCCGCGACGCGCTCGGGACCGACTCGATCGTCTCCTCCGTCGCGGGGTCGGTGACGGCGAGCTCCTCGCCCGACTGAGCGCTCGAGCGCTCACCGGCGATCAGCATCTCGACCACGAGCTCCTCCCATGTCGTCGTATCGGAACCTGCAAAGTATCGAATGAGGACTCACTGGGCGATGCTCCGTCCTCCGCAGGCCACGAGCACCTGCCCGGTCACGTACGAGGCGGTCGGGGACAGCAGCATCGCGACGACCTCCGCGATCTCCGCCGGGTCTGCCATGCGCCCCATCGGTACGGCTGCGACGAGCTTGTCGAGCACGCGCTCGGGCATCGCCCTGGTCATCTCGCTGTCCGTGAGCCCGGGCGCCACGGCGTTCACACGCACGCGGGGAGCCAGCTCTTGGGCCAGCCCCCGTGTCATCCCCACCAGGCCGCCCTTGGACGCCGCGTAGTTGAACTGGCCGATGTTGCCGAGGTAGGCGCGCGAGCTGAGGTTGACGATCGCGCCGCCGTCGACGAAGGCGCCGAGGAGCGTGCGCGTGATCTCGTAGGCGCCGCCCAGGTTGACGCGGATCACGGCCAGGAACTGCTCGTCGTCCATGTTGGCGATCCGCGCGTCGCGGGTGATTCCGGCGTTGTTGACCAGCGCTGCCAGGCCGTCCGACCCCACCGCGGCGCGCACGGCTCTGCGACCGCCGGCGTCGGTCACGTCGGCCACGACGGCCTGCGCTGACACTCCGTCGCGGGCGAGCTCGGCCGCGGTCTGCTCGACGGCCGGATCGAGGTCGACGAGGAT
>JBOGYU010000441.1:0-4074 GCA_050696935.1 Solirubrobacteraceae bacterium
GCACCGGCTGCCCGCCGACCTCGTGCGCGACGGCGGCCGGGTCGGTGGCCGGCCGGCCGGTCCAGCGGCCGCGGTAGGCGCGGTAGTTGTCGTTGCCCTTGGCCAGCCGGCCGGCGAGCAGGACGCGGCCGTCGGGTGCGTGCTCGGTGAAGAACGGCTGCGACCCCCAGCCCACGAACGTCCGGCCGCCCGAGAGGTTCTGGGCGCTGCCCTGGCTGTCGGCGATGATCCCGTCGGGGTGCTCGATCTGGTCGACCACCCGTGCCGTCCCGGTCTCGCCGTCGAGCTCGAGCGCCATCGCGCGCGAGGCCTCGCGGGTCTCGGGCGGGCCGGCGGCGTTGTCGAACAGCGTGATCGCGCCGTCCTCGCGGCGCCGGACGTCGTGCTGGAAGGCGAACTCGGCGTCGGGGCCGAGCTCGAAGTCGCTGCGCTTGCCGCCCAGCCGCCACACGATCGCGCCCGTGTCGCGCGCCACCTTGTAGACCGCCCAGGAGTGGCGGCCGGAGAGCAGCAGGCCGCCGTCGTCGTCCATGCCGACCGAGTTCAGGTGCACGTAGTCGTAGGGGGCGCCCTCCTCCTCGGGCAGCGGCTGGCGCGACTCGTCCAGCGCGATGTGGTCCATCGTGTGCCACTCGAACATCACGAGCCCCGTCTGCAGGTCGATCTCCTGCACCACGCCGTCCAGCACCGAGCCGTCCTCCGGGCCGCCGACCGGGGACAGGTCAGCCTCCACGAACGAGTAGATGACCACCAGCGCGGTCCCCCGCGGGGTGAGCAGGAACTCGTGCAGGTCCATCACGTAGCCGTTGCCGGCGGGCACGCGCAGCACCTCGTTGTAGGACTGATCCACGATCACGCCCTCGCCGAAGCCGGTGCCGATGTTCGTGCCGCCCTCCCACCAGGTGAGCACCGGCCGGCCGCCGTAGCGCTGCACGCGGAAGTCGGCCGCCTGCTGGCCCTCGGGCGAGAGCCCGCGCGCCCACACGAGCTTGCCGCGGGTGTCCACGATCGCCAGCCCGTCCTTGCCCTGCCCCCGCTTGGGTGCGAGGAAGACGTATCCGGGGCTCGCGGCGCGCGTGCGGGTGGTCACCTCGATCGCGGGGACCTGGAGCTCGGGCTCGGAGCGGAAGCGCTGGATCGCGCCGTCGCCGCGCGGCTTCTCGACCACCGGCTTGGGGCCGGCGGCCGGCCGCGCCACGGTGAACCGGTACTCGCCGTCGTCGCTCCCGCGCACGGCGAGGCCGGTGCGCACGGTCACCTCCTCGCCGGGCTCGAACGGCGCATCCGGCACGAAGCTCGCGCCCTGCCCGTCGGAGTGCGACTCCAGCCGGCCCGCGTGGTCGCCGCTCTCGGAGCCGCTCACCTCGACGTCCCCGAGGCGGTGCGCCGGGCGCCCGCGCAGCGAGATCTGGGTGCTGGGGGACGCGTAGCCGTCGCCCGGGCCCGGGAAGGCGTTCACGGGCTGCAGCTGGTCGGCCGTGCCGCGGTCGGGCAGCAGGACGAGCGCCAGCGCCATCCCGGCGGCCAGCAGCAGGATCAGCCCGGCGATGGTGCGGCCCTTCGTCATCCGGTATCCCCCCAGAGCGTTGCGAGCAGGGTGCGGGCGCCGCCGCGGTCGCGGTGCTCGCACAGGTAGACCCCCTGCCAGGTGCCGAGCGCGAGCCGGCCGTCCCGCACCGGCAGCGACAGCGCGGGCCCCAGCAGCGAGGCCTTGACGTGCGCGGGCATGTCGTCGGGGCCCTCGAGCGTGTGGGTCCAGTACGGCGCGCCCTCGGGCACCGCGTCGTCGAACCAGGCCTCGAAGTCGCGCCGCACGTCGGGCGACGCGTTCTCGTTGATCGTCAGCGAGGCCGACGTGTGGCGGATGAACAGGTGCGCGAGCCCCACCCGCAGCTCACCCAGCTCGGGCAGGCCGGCCTCGACCTCGCCGGTGACGAGGTGGAATCCGCGCGGCCGCGGTTGCAGGGTGATCTCGTGCTGCGCCCACATCGCGCGCTCGTACCCGTTCACCGGCGCTTGGGAGCCTCTGCTCGCGACGTGCCGAGCACGTTCCCGTCGGCGTCCAGCGCCCGGACGGCGACCAGCCGGCCGCCCGCGGGCACGCTCATCACGGTCTCGAAGCCGTCGCGTCTCGCGCTGCCGGCCGGCTCGAGCGAGTCCTCGCTCGCGCCGGTCAGCACCTCCCAGCGCGCGACCTCGGTCGCGCCGTTCCAGCTCGCCCACACGGCGAGGCGGTCGCCGCGGCGCTGCGCCGCCACCTTCGGGCGCGTGGTGGGCCGGCCGGTCCACTCGGCCCGCACGGCGCGGTAGGTGCCCTTGCCCTTGGTCAGCCGGCCGTTGAAGAGCATCCGGCCACCCTCGCTGTACTCGGTGAACACCGGCGCGGCGCCCCAGCCGACCAGCATGTTGCCGTTGGGCTGCACCCGCGCGCTGCCCTGGTTGGGGGCGAGCAGCCTGCCCGGGTGGCGGTACTGGCGGATCAGCCTGACGGTCTTGCGCTCCTCGTCGACCCGGAGCGTGATCGCGCGCGCCGGCTTGCCCTCGGGGGCCTGCTCGATCACGTTGTCGAACAGCGAGATCACGTTCCGTGACACCCGGCGGGCGTCGTGCTGGTAGCAGAAGCGGGTCCCGCGGCCCATGTCGAAGTCGCTGTTGCGGCCGCCCAGCGTCCAGATCAGCTCGCCGGTCGTGCGGTCGATCTTGTACAGGGCGCAGGTGTTGCGGGCGGAGATGATGAGGTTGCCGTCGGTGTCGACCTCCACCGAGTTGATGTGGAAGTAGTCCCACGTCGTCCGGCCCTTCGGCCGGACCTTCGCCTCGCGGAAGCCGACGTTGCCGATGCTGTGCCACTCGAACAGCACGCGCCCGGTCTCCAGGTCGATCTCCTGGAGCACGCTGTCGATCACCACGCCGCGGCGGGGGCCGCCGGCCGAGCGCAGGTCGCGCTTGACGCGGTCGTAGACCATCACCAGCGCGGTGTCCTCCGGCGTGATCACGAGGTCGTGCAGGTCGCCGCGGTAGCCGTTGCCCGCGCCGATGCGCCGGATCTCCCGGTAGGACTCGTCGAGCACGATGTACTCGCCGTAGCCCCAGCCGATCGCGAAGCGCCCCTCCCACCAGGTCAGCACGGGCTTGTCCTGATAGCGCTGGACCTTGAAGTCGAACAGCTTGGTGCCCGCCTTGCGCTGCTCGAACCACACGAGGTCGCCGCGGTCGTCGACGATCATCGGGCCGTCGGGGCTCGGGCTCTCCTCGATCGAGACGGGCGAGAGGAACATGTAGCCGGGCGCGGTGCCCTGTGACCGCTGGGTGACGCGCACCACCGGCGACTTGAGCTTGCGGTCCGAGCGGAAGCGGTCGAAGTTGCCGGGCGGGAGCGGCGGGAGTATGAGCCTGCCGTCGCGCACCTGCCGCGGCGCCGGGCGGCGGCCGATGGTGAAGCGGAAGTCGCCGTCGCTCGCGCCCCGGACGTCGAGGCCCGTGCGGACCGTGACCCGCTCGCCGTTGCGCAGCCGCCGGCTCGGGACGAAGCTCGCGCCCTCGCCGTCGGAGTGCGGCTGGAGCTCGCCGGTGACCTCCCCGCTGCGCGAGCCGGTCACCGTGACGGTGCCGACGTCTGCCGGAGCGACGCCGCGGAGGGAGATCTCGGTACGCGCCGCGGCGGTCTCCGTGCCCGGCGACGGGAAGGGCGAGACGGGGCCGGCGGGCGCCTGCGCGCGCTCGGCGTGACGAGCAAGGCCGAGGCGCCGCAGCTGCCCGGCGTGCCGCCGATCGCCAAGACCGTGCCGGGCTTCGAGAACACCGGCTGGTTCGGCCTGGTCGCGCCCGCCGGCACGCCCGACGACATCATCCAGAAGGTGTACCGCGATACCAAGAAGGCGCTCGAGGACACGACGATGAAGGCGCGCTTCTACGCGCAGGGGCTCGCGCCGGTCGGCAACTCGCCGCAGGAAATGGCCACGGCGCTCAAGGAGGAGACGGCGCTCTGGGCCAAGGTCGTGAGGGAGAGAAAGATCTCCGTGAAGTGAAGGTCGATCTCACCCAGGTCGAGGAGGCAGCGAAGGAGCTCTACAT
>JBOGYU010000442.1:0-4049 GCA_050696935.1 Solirubrobacteraceae bacterium
CCGGGCGGCTGCGGTGGCTGCCGCCCGGCCGGGTCGCGGTGCGTGCGCGAGTGCCGCGCCAGCGCGGCCTGCCCTACGCGCCCGGGGTCAGCCCTCCCCGTACAGGCGGTCGAACAGGTCCTGGTACTTCTCGTTGACCACGTTGCGCTTGACCTTCAGCGTCGGGGTCAGCTCGCCGGTCTCCTGCGACAGGTCGTGGTCGAGGATCGCGAACTTCTTGATCTGCTCCACGCGGGCGTAGCGGCTGTTGACCTCGTCCAGGATGCCCTGGATGAGCTCGACAACCTTCGGCTCGCGGGAGAGCGACGCCGAGTCCTCCGGCAGGTCGTGCTCCTTCGCGAAGTGCACGATCTCCTCCGGGTCGAGCGTGATCAGCGCCACCGGGTACGGGCGCCGGTCGCCGTACATGACCGCCTGGGAGATCCAGCGCGACTGCTTGAGGTCGTTCTCCAGGTTCGCCGGCGTGAGGTTCTTGCCGCCCGCGGTGATGATGATGTCCTTCTTGCGGCCGGTGATGTAGAGGAAGCCGTCCTCGTCGAGGGAGCCGAGATCGCCGGTGTGCAGCCAGCCGTCCTCGATTGCGCCGAAGGACTTGTCCTCCATCTTGTAGTAGCCGCGGAAGATGTGCGGCCCGCGGATCAGGATCTCGCCGTCGTCGGCGACCCGGACCTCGCAGCCCGGCAGCGGCCGCCCGACGCTGCCGAACTTGTGGTGCTCGAGCGTCGAGATCGTCGACGCCGTCGCGGTCTCGGTCATGCCGTAGCCCTCGAGCACCGGGACGCCGCAGGCGTAGAAGAACTCGAGGATCTCCCGCGCGATCGGCGCGGCGCCGCTGGTGGCCTGCCGCAGGCGCCCGCCGAACACGTTGCGGACGTTGACGTACAGCTCCTGGTCGGCCTTGTCGAACGCCGCCTTCAGCTCGTCCGGCACCGGCTGCCCGGCCTCCTGGAGCGAGCGCACCTTCAGCCCGAGCTGCGTGGCGGCGCGGATCTTCTCCGGGTCGTTCGTGGAGGTGACGAGCGTGTAGATCTTCTCGAAGATCCGCGGGACCGATGGCAGGTAGTGCGGCTTGACCGCCATCAGCTCGCCGACGATGCCCTTGGGATCGCCGCCCCAGTAGGCGATGGTCGCGCCGAGGTCGATCGCGATCAGCTGGATCAGCAGCGCGAACGAGTGCGCGAGCGGCAGGTAGAGGTAGACGACGTCGCCGTCCTCCAGCACGTTCGCCGCCTCGCACATGTTGACGACGTTGCGGTAGTTGCCGTGGGCGAGCACGCAGCCCTTCGGCGGGCCGGTGGTGCCGGAGGTGTAGATGAAGGTGTACGGGTCCTCGGGCGAGACGGCGGCGGCCCGCTCGGCGACCTCGGCGGCGTCGCGCCCGCGACCGCGCGCCCGCAGGTCGTCGAGCGAGATCGCGTCCGCGACGTCGCCGGAGGGATCGATCACCACGATCGCCTCCAGGTGCGGCAGGCGATCGCGCACCTGCACGATCTTCGCGACCTGGCTCGCGTCCTCGCAGAAGATGAAGCGCGCCTCGGAGTTGCTCGCGACCCACTCGCACTCCCCCGGCGAGTTGGTCGGGTAGATCGGGACGACGACGCCGGCGGCGCTCGCGATGCCGAAGCTCGCGTAGGTCCACTCCGCGCGCGTCGAGCACAGGATGGCCGCGCGGTCCCCCGGGTCGAGGCCGAGGTCGATCAGCCCGCGGGCGATCTCGGACGCGATCTCGCCCATCTCGCGGTAGCTGACCGTGACCCAGTCGTCCCCGCGCTTGTACGTGACCGCCGGATGGTCGCCGAACCGCTCGGCGGCGATGCCCATCATGTCGGCGATCGTCGTCGAGCCGGTCGACTGCGCCGCCGGCGTGATCGTGCTGGATTCCATGCGCTCCTCCTCCTCGAACCGCTAGGAGCGCGATTCTAGATGCGGCGCCCGGGCCCGGGCGCCGGAGGCCCGTCTCAGGCCGTGGCCACCTGCCTGGGGGCCGCGCTCTGCTCGCTCAGGTTGGCGAGGAAGAGGGTCTTGTCGATGCGGCCCTGGAAGATCGGCACGCCCATTTCCATGCACTTCTCGATGACCTCGCGTCGCTCCATGCCGGCCTCGCGTGCAAGCTCCGTGGGCGTGAGATGGATTGCCATCGGTCCGATGCCTCCTGTGAGGTTTGCGACGTTGGCGGCACGGTAGCGCGCCGGTCGGACGACCTCAACAACAACCGCTCAATATGAGCTAAACATTCGGCCGTAACGAGCGGGGACTCGGCGATCGTCCGACCCGCATCAGACCGGATTCGGGATGTCAACCCAGACGTGCTCGACCCCGAACCGCTTGCCCAGCCAGTCGCCCAGCGCGCGCACGCCGAACGTCTCGGTGGCGTAGTGGCCGGCGGCGATGAAGTGGATGCCGGCCTCGCGCGCCTCCGCCATCACGTGCTCCCTCGGCTCGCCGGTCAGGAACGCGTCGAGGCCCAGCGCGATCGCCTCAGGGAGCGCGTCCGCCCCCGCTCCGGACACGATCCCGATCCGGCGCACGCGCGCCGGTCCGCCGTCGAACACGGTCGGCTCGCGCCCGGTCACGTCGCGTACGCGCGCGAACAGAGCGGGCGCCTCGATCCCGTCGCCCGCGAACGTGCCGGCGCGGCCGATGGCCCGGCCGCGGTAGGTGCCGAAGGCCTCGTGGCGCTCGCACCCGAGCCGCTCGGCGAGGATCGCGTTGTTGCCCACCTCCGGGTGCGCGTCGAGCGGCAGGTGGTAGCCGGCGAGCGCGATGTCGTGCTTGAACAGCGGGCGCAGCCGCTCCGCCAGCACCGGGCTCAGGCCGGTGGGCAGGAAGTCCCAGAACAGCCCGTGGTGGACGAGCACGAGCTGCGCCTCCTCAGCCACCGCCCGCTCGACCAGCGTACGCTGCGCTGTCACGCCCGTGACCACCCGCGATATCTCGCTCGCGCCGGGGACCTGGAGCCCGTTCGGGCCGAGGTCCTCGAACGCGGCGGGCTCCAACAGCTCGTCCAGAGCGGCGATGATCGAGGTCAGCCGTGTCATGGGAGCGCCGGAAACGGGAACAAGTGCGTTTGAGAACGAACACTTCTGGTCATTTGAACGCTAGAGTTTCTGTCCTTGCGTTCTGGCGGGTCGTGAGGACCTGACCGAGCCTCAAGCTGCGCAGGAGGGATACTTCCACCGTGGGTAGGGGATATTGAGCGCGGTCGCAGAACCGCCGCGAATCGTTGCAGAGCCGGCTCCCGCCGCCGATGACGAGCGCCGGCTCGCCGCCGATGAGGACCGCCGCATGGTCGCGGCCGTCCGTCGCGGCGACGATCGCGCATTCGAGGCGCTCTACGGGCGCTACCAGCGCCGCATCGCGGCGTACGTGATGGGCATGGTCAAGGACCACGGCCGCGCCGAGGACGTCACGCAGGAGGTCTTCGTCTCCGCGCTGCGCCGCATGCGCGAGACCGAGCGGCCGATCGCGTTCAAGCCGTGGATCTACGAGATCGCCAAGAACGCCTGCATCGACCAGTTCCGCCGCTCCCGGCGCGCCGAGGAGGTCTCGTTCGACGCCGAGGAGGGCCTCGCGCCCTGCGACTACGGCCGCCTGGTCGGCTCCGATCCCACGCCCGACGCCGCCGTGGCCGCGAAGCAGGACCTGGACCACCTGTGCGGCGCGTTCGGCGGCCTGTCGGAGACCCACCACGAGATCCTGGTCCTGCGGGAGCTCGAGGGCCTCTCCTATCGCGAGATCGGCGACCGCATGGGCATGAGCCGCCCGGCGGTGGAGAGCACCCTGTTCCGCGCGCGCCGGCGGCTGACCGAGGAGTACGACGAACTCGTCACCGGCGCTCGCTGCCGGCGCATCCAGGGCGTCATCGCGTCCGCCGGCGAGAGCCGGCTGGGCACCCGCGAGACGCGCCGCCTGTCGCGCCACATCGCGCACTGCCAGCCCTGCCGCCGCGAGGCGATGGCCGCCGGGCTCGATGCGGCGATCTTCACGCACGTCCCGGTGCGCCGGCGCGCGGCCGCGAAGGTCGCGGCGCTGCTGCCCTTCCCGTGGGT
>JBOGYU010000443.1:0-4027 GCA_050696935.1 Solirubrobacteraceae bacterium
ATGCCGACGCCGGCGAGCGCGAGCGCGAAGCCGGCCCACGCGGCCGGGCCGGCGCTGCCGCGGCCGAGACCGGCGGCGATCAGCGCCACGAGCACAGGGACGGCGCCGACGATCAGCGCCGCGTGGCTCACGCTGGTGCGCTCGATGCCGGCGTTCTGGACGAGGATCACCATGCCGTAGCCGAGCGCGCCGGCGAGCACGACGCCCGGGGTGAGCGCGCGGCGCAGGTGCGGCCGCACCGCGAGCGCGAGCAGCGGCGCCGCGATCCCGAACCGCGCCACGGTCAGCCAGCCCGGTCCGAGCCACTCCAGCGCGAGCTTCGAGAGCGGGACGGTCAGGCCCCACAGGACGCCCGCGGCGGCGAGCGCGGCGAGCGCCGCGCGGCGGTCGTTGTGCGTGGTGGCCATGAGACGATCATGAGCGATCGGGGCATTTCATCAACGTGGATTTGACGGATGCGGGAATTGACGAAAGGATATTTCGTGAGATGGCATTGTCGCTTGACGAAATCGACGTCCGCCTCCTGTCCGAGCTGCAGGTGGACGCGGACCGCCCGAACGTGGAGCTGGCACGGCTGGTCGGCCTCTCGCCCGCCGCCACGCTCAACCGCGTCCGGCGGCTGAAGGAGTCGGGCGTGATCCGGCGCATCTCGGCCCGGCTCGACAGTGCGGCCGCCGGGTTCACGCTCCAGGTCTACGTGCTCGTGACGCTCAGCAGGCACGACCAGGCCGCCACCCGCCGCTTCTACGAGGCGGTCGGCGCGATGCCGCACGTGGTCGCGGCCGACGAGGTGACGGGCGACGTCGACTTCGTGTTGATGGTCGTGGCGCGCGAGGTGGCGGAGCTGCACCAGGTGCTCGTCCGCCTCGCCACCCGCGGGGCCACGCGCCTCGTCACGCTCCTGCGCCTGCAGGAGCTCAAGCCGGCGTCGCCGCTGCCGCTCGAGGCCTCGCGAGGCCGCTGATCGACGACCGCCCTCGGCGCCCCGAGGGCGCTAGGCCAGCTCGGGCTTCTCGGGCAGCTCGAGCCCGCGGGCCTCGGCGGCGCCGCCGGCCAGGCCGGGGCGCGGCAGCGGGCGCGGCGGGGCGGGCGTGGCCGCGCCGGGCAGCTCCGGCCGCTCCGGGGGACCGGTGACGGGCGGGGCCTCGGAGCCGAAGACCTCTTCCTCGGACTTGCCCTCGAGCAGCGCCTCGAACTCCTGGCGCTCGATCGTCTCGCGCTTGAGGAGGATCTCGGAGATCGTCTTCAGCGCGTCGCGGCGCTCGAGCAGGATGTCCTTCGCCTGCTGGTGCGCGCTCTCGACGATGCGGCGGATCTCGTCGTCGATCTCGCGCGCGATCTCGTCCGAGTAGTCGGGCTCCGCCGAGAACTCGCGACCCAGGAACGGCTGCCCGTGGTCGTGCCCGAACACGCGCGGGCCGAGCTTCTCGCTCATCCCGAAGCGCATCACCATCTGCTTGGCGGTCGCCGTGACCTTCTCGAGGTCGTTCGACGCGCCGGTGGTGATCTCCCCGAACACGATCTCCTCAGCCGCGCGGCCGCCGAGCGTCATCGCCATCGTGTCGGTCAGCTCCGCGCGCGTGGTGAGGAACTTGTCCTCCTGCGGGAGCGAGATCGTGTAGCCGAGCGCCTGGCCGCGGGAGATGATCGAGACCTTGTGCACCGGGTCCGAGTGCTCGAGGAAGTGGCCGACGATCGCGTGGCCCATCTCGTGGTAGGCGGTGATCAGCCGCTCCTTCTCCCCCATCACCCGGGTCTTCTTCTCGGGCCCGGCGACGACCCGCATGATCCCCTCCTCGAGCTCGAGCTGGGTGATCTCCTTCTTGCCCGTGCGGGCCGCGAGCAGGGCGGCCTCGTTGACGAGGTTGGCGAGGTCGGCGCCGGTGAAGCCGGGGGTCTGGCCGGCCAGCGTGTCCAGCTCGATCACCTTGGCGAGCGGCTTGCCGCGCGTGTGGACCTCGAGGATCTTCGAGCGGCCCTTGCGGTCGGGCCGGTCGACGGTGATCTGGCGGTCGAAGCGGCCGGGGCGCAGGAGGGCGGGATCGAGGATGTCGGGCCGGTTGGTGGCCGCGATCATGATGATGTTGTCCTTGGCCTCGAAGCCGTCCATCTCCACGAGGAGCTGGTTGAGCGTCTGCTCGCGCTCGTCGTGGCCGCCGCCGAGGCCGGCGCCGCGGTGGCGGCCCACGGCGTCGATCTCGTCCATGAAGATGATGCAGGGCGAGTTCTGCTTGGCCTGCTCGAAGAGGTCGCGCACGCGGGAGGCGCCGACGCCGACGAACATCTCCACGAAGTCCGAGCCGGAGATGGAGAAGAACGGCACGCCCGCCTCGCCTGCCACGGCGCGCGCGAGCAGCGTCTTGCCGGTGCCCGGCGGCCCGTAGAGCAGCACGCCCTTCGGGATCCGCGCGCCGAGCGCCTGGAACTTCTTGGGGTTCTCCAGGAACTCCTTGATCTCGTGGAGCTCCTCCACCGCCTCGTCGGCGCCCGCCACGTCGCGGAACGTGATCTTCGGGGAGTCGACCGACAGCCGCTTGGCACGCGACTTGCCGAACGACATCACCTTCGAGCCGCCGCCCTGCACCTGGTTCATCAGGAAGATCCAGAACCCGATGAAGATCAGGAACGGGAGCACGTAGGTCAGCAGCGAGAGGATGACGTTCGAGCGCGAGGGCTTGACGTCGAAGCTCTGGATGTACTGCGCCTCCTCGGCGGCGCGCAGCTTGTTGACCAGCACGTCCGAGTAGTCCGCCGGGTAGCCGACCTCGTACTTCTTGTCGTTCGGCAGCACGACCTCGACGGAGTTGTCCTTCGTGTTGAGCGTCGCGGTCTTGATGTTCCCGCCGCTCTCGATCTGCGTCAGGAACTGCGAGAACGTGGTCCTCTCGGCCCGGTCCGACTGCGAGATCAGCTTCGAGGCGAAGAACGCCAGGACGATCACGATGATGATCGGGAAGGCGGCGCTCTTGAAGAAGCGACTCATGGGCGCACCCCGGTGCGAGGAGCGAAGGTGGTACGGCTGGACAAGTAAGTCAAGGCTACCAGTGGTGGTGGGGCGGTCCGGAAGCCAGTGTGGAGCGGCTTCCTATGCATTCCCTAATCGGCAATACCCGTCAAGGCCGCGACATACGGCAGGTTTCGGTAGCGCTCGGCGTAGTCGAGCCCGTAGCCGATCGCGAACTTGTCGGGGATCTCGAACCCAACGTAGCGGGCCGGCGTGTCCACCTTGCGCCGCTCCGGCTTCGTGAGCAGCGCGCACACCTCGAGCGACCGCGGGCCGCGCGCCTCGAGCGTGCGCATGAGGTACTGCAGCGTGAGCCCGGAGTCGACGATGTCCTCCACGATCAGCACGTCGCGGCCCTCGAGCGGCTGGTCGAGGTCCTTGAGGATGCGTACGACGCCCGACGAGTCGGTGGAGGAGCCGTACGAGGAGACCGCCATGAAGTCGACCTCGCACGGGATGTCCAGGTGGCGCATGAGATCGCTGAGGAAGAACACCGCGCCCTTGAGCACCCCGATCAGCAGCAGGTCCCTGCCTGCGTAGTCGCGCGAGATCTCCTCCGCAAGCTCCCTGACGCGATGCTGCAGCTCGTCGGCCTGCACGATGATCTCGCCGATGGCATCGTCGTGGAGCACGGCGCGCAGTCTAGGACCAGATCAGGCGCGCGCGGCGCCGCGTGGCGCCCGTGGCGGCGAACCGCTCAGCGGTGGCGACGCCCGGCACCCAGGCGATCTCGCCACCGGACACGACCACGGGGACATGCGGGCGACGCTCGCGCGGGACCTTGCGGTCGGTGAACAGGTCCTGGAGCGTGCGGGTCCCGCCCGGGGTCCGCATGCGGTCGCCGGCGCGCCAGGGCCGCACCTCGAGCCGCTCGGCGAGCGCGTCCGCGTCGAGCGGGCCGTCGTCGACCTCGCAGACGACCTCGCCGCCCCCGTAGGCCACGCGGCCCGGCACCGCCAGCCGGGCGGGGGCCGGCGGCGGGGCCGGGCCGTGGTCGAACCGCAGCCGCCCGTACTCGACCAC
>JBOGYU010000444.1:0-4027 GCA_050696935.1 Solirubrobacteraceae bacterium
CATCGGCCCGACCTCGCGCGGCGTGCCCGCCACCCACACGGTCCGCTCCGAGGCCCCGGCCTCCCGCCCGTCGTGGATCCCGTCCACGAGGTTCCAGGCGACGGGCTCGCCCGAGGCGGCCACGCCGACGCCCGCCGACCAGCGCCACGTCGTGTGGCGAGCGTGGTAGCCCGCGGACTCGTCGACGATCGCCCGCAGCTCGACCGCCCGGCGGGCGCCGCCCAGCCGCACCCACCCGCGCGCGGTGACGCCCCCGCGCTTGCGGGTCCAGGCGTACTGGCCGCCGTGCGGGGAGACCACCTCCACCGCCTTGCCGTCGCCGAGCGAGAGCTCGAAGCGGCCCGGGACCGCGACCCGCCTCGGCTCGACCTCCACGCCCCCGCGCCCGTGCGCGGTTCGCTGCACGAGCCGGCCGGCGTGCCGATCCCACACCGCCCACCAGGCGATCCGCAGGATCCCGATCCGGACGGTCGCCGCGCACAGCATCGCCTCCGGCCCGAACGCACCGGTGTACGTCCACGCCTTCAGCGGCCGGCCGCCGCGCACGAGCGGCATCCGGTCCGGCGGGAGCGGGACGGAAGGCCGTCCCGGTCCGGGACCGCGCCACGGGCGCACCGCCCCCGCGTCGTCGTCGCCGCCCATCGCGGTTCGCCGGTCGGGGCCTGCCATGCCGGTATGCTCCCGGACCAGGGGTTGACTGACCAGTCAATCTCACGGGAAGGAGAACCACCGTGCGCGCCGCCGCCGTCCAGCTCACCTCGACCGCCGACCGCGAGCGCAACCTCGCGACCGCCGACCGGCTCACGCGCGCGGCCGCCGCGGCGGGCGCCGAGCTGGTGGTGCTGCCGGAGAAGTGGCCCGTCCTCGCCACGCCCGCGGAGACCGCAGCCGCTGCCGAGCCGTTCGACGGCCCGGCGCTGACCTGGGCGCGCGAAGCCGCCCGCGAGCTCGGCATCGACCTCGTGGCCGGCTCGATCGCCGAGCGTGTGGCGGACCGCGAGAAGGGCTCGAACACGTCGGTCCACATCGGCCCCGACGGAGACGTCCGCGCCGTCTACCGCAAGATCCACATGTTCGACGTGCAGGTCGGCGGGCGCACGTACCGCGAGTCCGAGCACGAGGAGCCGGGCGCGGAGGTCGTCCTCTCGGAGACCGCGGAGGGGGTCGAGCTCGGGCTGACCGTCTGCTACGACCTGCGTTTCCCGGAGCTGTACCGCATCCTCGCCGTCCGCGGCGCCCGCGTGATCACCGTCCCCTCGGCGTTCACCGTGCCCACCACGCGCGACCACTGGGAGCCGCTCCTGCGTGCCCGCGCGATCGAGGACCAGGCGTTCGTCGTCGCCGCCAACCAGGTCGGCGAGCACGCGCCGGGCTACCGCTCCGGCGGGCGCTCGATGATCGTCGACCCGTGGGGCGTCGTGCTCGCCCAGGCGCCCGACACCGAGACCTTCATCACGGCCGACCTCGACCTCGATCGCCAGGCCGAGATCCGCCGCACCCTGCCCTCCCTCGCCAACCGCCGGCCCCAGGCGTACGCGTGGGCGCAGGAGGTCCACGCGTAGTGGCCACCGCGCGCCCGGCCGTCGACAAGCGGCGGCTGATCCTCGACGCGGCGGTGCGCGTGTTCGCCCGCCAGGGCTTCCACACCTGCCGGGTCTCGGACATCGCCGACGAGGCGGGCGTCGCGTACGGGCTCGTCTACCACTACTTCCAGTCCAAGGACGAGGTGCTCGACACGCTGTTCCTCGAGCGCTGGGACGTGATGCTGGAGGCGATCCGCGAGGTCGACTCCCGCGACGCCCCCGCGCGCGAGAAGCTGCACGCGATCGCCTCGTTCATCGTGGACTCCTACCGCCACGACCCGGACCTGATGAAGGTCATCATCGTCGAGGTCACGCGCGCGGCCAACTCGTTCGGCGCCGCCCACCTCGGCAAGATCACCGAGGCCTACGGGCTGATCCGCGACATCGTCGACCATGCGCAGCGCAGCGGCGAGTTCCGCTCCGCGGTCACGCCCGAGTTCGCCGCGCTCGCCTTCTACGGCGCGATCGAGCAGGTCCTCACCGGCTGGATCTTCGGGCTGCTCGAGCAGGACGACGACGCGTACGAGCGCGCGAAGGACTACGTGGTCGAGACCATCTGCGCCGGGCTCGACGCTTAGACTCCGCGCCCATGACCGACAACGAGATGGTCAAGCGCCTGATGTGGTCGGGGCTGCTCGCCGCCCTCGGTGCGCTGGCCTCGGTGGCGACGACGAAGCTGGCGTCCGCGATTTGGCGCCGCGCCTTCGGGGAAGATCCTCCCGAGTGAGCGACGACAGACAGAAGACGATGGAGCAGGCCGGCGCCCGCGAGGCCGCCGCGCAGGCCGAGCGCACGAGCGCCGAGGCGCGCGCCGCCGAGATCCGCGGCGAGGTCGCGGTGACGGACGCGCGGCGCGCCGAGGAGGAGACCGCGCGCCGGCACGAGGAGGCCGAGCAGGCCGCCCGTGACGAGGAGAAGCTCTCGCGCAAGGAGCGCAAGGCGAAGGCGAAGGCCGAGCGCGCGGCGGAGGAGGCCGAGCGCGCCCGCGAGCAGGCCGGCGAGGCCGAGCGCCTGCGCGAGTCCACGACGACCGAGCCGCGTGCGTCGGTCTCCGGCGCCAGCGTGGCGTCCCCTGGCACCGGCACGACCACCGCTCCGAAGACGGCCGCCGCGGCCGCCCGTGGGGCGGTCGCCGCCACGCCCTCCGCCGGCGCGGCGCAGGCCGCCGCGCAGCGCCCCGAGGTGCTGGTCGCCGCGGCGTTCGGCGGCGCCTTCGTGGTCGCCCGGATCCTCAAGCGGCTCTTCGACTAGCCATGGCCGACAACAACACATCCGACCTGGGTCAGGCGATCCAGGACGTCTCCGAGAAGGCCGCGCTCCTCGTTCGCGAGGAGATCGAGCTCGCCAAGGCGGAGGTGACCGAGAAGGTCAGCAAGCTGATCAAGGGCGCGGTGGTCGGGATCGTCGCCGGCATCTTCGCGGTCGCCGGCCTGATCTACCTCCTGCACGCCGCCGCCTGGGCGATCTGGGAGCTGTTCGGCGAGACGCGCGACTTCTGGATCGGGTTCGTGATCATCGCGGTGGCCCTGTTCGTGCTGGGCGCGATCGCCGGCTTCGTCGCGGCGCGGTTCCTCAAGAAGGGCGCGCCGCCCACGCCCGCGATGGCGATCGAGGAGGCGCAGCTCATCAAGGAGACCGTGACGAGCCCGCATCCCGGCACGCCGCAGGGCACGCCGGCGCGCTCGGAGGTGAGCGCCTGATGGCCGCGACCCGCTCGCCGGAGGAGATCCGGCGCTCGATCGAGGCCAACCGCGCCCAGTTCGGGGTCGCGCTGGAGCGCCTGCGCGGGGAGGTCACCGCCGCCACCGACTGGCGCGCGCACTTCCAACGCCACCGCAGGGAGGTACTGATCGGCGCGGCCGTCGCCGGGTTCGTGCTCGGCGGCGGGATCGCGGCGATGACGGGCCTCCTCACCGGCCGCCGCCACTCCCGCGAGCCTTTTTAAAGGGGACAGTCCCCTTTACGTTCGCGTCGCTCCCAGAACGGCGCAGTTCCGTCCAGCGCGGGGGCCGCGTTTCTTAAAGGGACTGTCCCCTTTAGGTTCCTGGGAAGGGGTCTGGCCCTCTTGAGGCAGGCGTTCAGCCCTTCGCGGCGAAAGCGCCGAGCGGATGAGCGCCCCCGCCCGCCCGCCGGAGTTCCCCACCGCCCGCGTGGTCCTGCGCGCGGCGCTCGTCGTGATCGCGGTGGTGCTCGCGATGCTGCTGATCTACATCCTGCGCAGGCCGCTGACGTGGATCTTCATCGCCGGCTTCATCGCCGTCGCCCTCTCCGGCCCGATCAACTTCCTCAGCCGCCGGATGCGGCGCGGCCTGGCCGTGGCGATCGTCTACCTGTGCCTGATCCTCGCGCCCTTCGCGCTGATCGCGCTGCTCGTGCCGCCGATCGTCGAGCAGGCCAACAACCTGGTGCAGAACCTGCCGCAGTTCGCGCAGCAGCTCACGGAG
>JBOGYU010000445.1:0-4027 GCA_050696935.1 Solirubrobacteraceae bacterium
GCTGGGCGGCGCTGGTGCAGCGCCGGCCGTGGCCCGCCCTGGTCGCCGCGGTACTGGCGCTGCTCGCGCTCTCGGCGCCGGCGCTCGACATGCGGCTCGGCTTCGCCGACGCCGGCAACGACGCCGGGTCGACCACCAGCCGCCAGGCCTACGACCTGCTCGCCCGCGGCTTCGGGCCCGGCTTCAACGGCCCGCTGGTCGTGGTCGCCGAGGGGTCCGGGGAGGACGTTCAGCGGGAGCTGGCCGGCACGGCGGGCGTCGCCGCCGCGCTGCCGGCGGCGCCGTCCCCGGACGGCGCGGTCGCGACCATCCTCGCGATCCCCGAGACGGCGCCGCAGGCGGCCGAGACGGAGGCGCTGGTCTCCCGGCTGCGGGAGCGGTCGGACGGCCGCTACCTCGTGGGCGGCGCGACCGCGGCGAGCACCGACTACTCCGCTGCCATCGCCGACCGGCTGCCGCTGTTCGTGGGGGTCGTCGTCGGCCTCTCCGCGCTCCTGTTGATGGTCGTGTTCCGCTCCGTGCTGATCCCGCTCAAGGCGGCGGTGCTCAACCTGCTGAGCATCGGCGCTTCGCTCGGCGTGATCACGATGGCGTTCGACGACCCGATCGAGGCGTTCATCCCGGTGATGACGTTCGCGATCGTCTTCGGGCTGTCGATGGACTACGAGGTGTTCCTCGTCTCGCGCATGCACGAGGAGTGGGAGCGGACGCGGGATGCGGAGCGGGCGATCGGCGAGGGGCTCGCGCACACGGGTCGGGTGATCACCGCGGCGGCCGCGATCATGATCGTCGTCTTCGGCGCGTTCGTGCTGAGCCCGGAGCGGATGCTCCAGCAGTTCGGGCTCGGGCTCGCCGTGGCCATCCTGCTCGACGCGCTGGTGATCCGCTGCGTGATCGTGCCGGCCGTGATGCGGCTGCTCGGCGACCGGGCCTGGTGGATGCCGGGGTGGGCTGCGCGGCGGCTGCCGCGAGCGGCCGTCGAGCGGGCGTAACGTGTCCGGCCATGCCGATCCGACTCGCCTGGCTGCGGTGGCGCGGTCGCCTGGAGGTGCGCGGGCGGGTGCGGCTCGGGCGGGGCGCGCGGATCGCGGTGCGCCGGGGCGCCCTGGTGGTGCTGGAGGACGGGTGCGTCGTCGGCGAGGGATGCCGGATCGAGGCGGGCGGGACCGTTCGCATCGGGCCGCGGGCCCGCTTGGAGGAGCGCTCGGTGGTGGTCGCGCTGGCGGGCGTCGACGTGGGCGCGGACTGCGTCGTGGGCTCGTGGGCGATGGTCACGGACGCCGAGCCGACGTTCGCCGACCCCGAGCGGCCGGTCCGGCTCCAGCCCCCGCGCGCGGCGCCGATCCGGATCGGCGATGGGGCGCGGATCGGCGTTCACGGGGCGGTGGTGTCCACCGACGTGCCGGCGGGGGCGGTCGTGGCGCCCTACGAGACCCGCGCGCCGCGAAGGTCCGCGTAGACCTCCGCGGTCTGGCGCGCGACGTCGGTCCAGTCGAACCGCAGCACGTGCTCTCCCGCCTCGGCGACGAGGCGGTCGCGCAGCACGTCGTCGCTCAGCAGCTGCTCGGCCATCCGGGCCAGCGAGCGCGAGTCGCGCGCGCGGAAGCGCAGGCCCACGCGGCGGCCGCCGGGGACGACCTCCCGCAGCCCTCCGGTGTCGGCGACGATGCAGGGGCAGCCGGACGCCATCGCCTCCAGCGCGACGAGCCCGAACGGCTCGTACAGCGACGGCACCACGCACAGGTCGGCGATCCGGTAGAGCGAGTGCAGGACGTCGTCGCCGGTCCAGCCGACGAACGAGCCGTGCTCCATCAGGTCGAGCCGCTCGGCCTGGGCCTTCAGCTCGGCCTCGGCGGTTCCGGAGCCGGCGACCAGGAAGCGCACGCCGAGCCGCTCGACCAGGCGCGGCATGGCGTCGAGCGCGAGGTGGAAGCCCTTCTCATACACGAGCCGGCCGACCAGCAGGACGAGCTTCTCGTTGGGCTCCGCGAACCTGGCACGGAGTCGTGGCAGGTTTGCGACCGGCTGCAGGTCGGTGGGGTCGATCCCGTTCGGGATCGCGGTCACGCGGCCGGGGGCGACGCCGAAGACGTCGGCGACGTGGCCGCGCATGTAGTGCGAGCACGTGATCACGCGGTCGGCCGCGCGGACCATCCGGCGCTCGACGGCGTGGATGTGCGACTGCGGGTGCTTGTCGACCCAGCCCTGGTGGCGGCCGTACTCGGTCGCGTGGACGGTCACGAGCCACGGGACCCCGAAGCGGTCCCTCAGCCGGCGGGCGGCGGCGGTCACCAGCCAGTCGTGCGAGTGCACGAGGTCGAACTCGCAATCGAGCTCGCGCGCCGCGGCCAGCATGTCGGCGTTCATGTGCTCGACCCAAGCGATGAAGGCGTCGAGGTCGTCCGTCGGGAAGTCGGGCTCGCGGACGCGGTGGACGGTCACGCCGTGGCGGTCCTCGTGGGCGGGGAGCCGGCCGCCGCCGCGGGTGACCACGTGGACCTCGACCCCCTGGGCGCCGAGCTGCTCGGACAGCTTGCGCACGTGGCGCGCGAGGCCGCCCTCGACGATGGGCGGGTACTCCCAGGACAGGATCAGGACGCGCACCGCGAGCGGGCAGGCTACCGCCCCGTCCGCGGCTACGCTGCACTCAGCCATGAAGGCGACGCACGACGCCACGGTCATGTCCGGCGATGAGCTCGTGCGCGCGCTCTCGGCGCTGGCGAACCCACACCGGCTGCGGATCCTCGCCATCCTCTCGGTCGATCGGATGTACGTCAGCCAGCTCGCACGAGAGATCCGCCTCAGCCGGCCGCTGGTGCACATGCACCTGCAGAAGCTCGAGGCCGCGGGGCTGGTGACCGGGCACCTGGAGCTGTCCGAGGAGGACGGGAAGGCGATGAAGTTCTTCGAGGTCACGCCGTTCGCGCTGACGTTGACGCCGCAGTCGATCGCTTTGGCGGTGCGGACGTTGACGGGTGGTGACGAGCGATGACGTGGCCGGAGGCGGCGGTCTCGATCGCCGGGATCGTGCTCGTGATCGCGGTGGTAGTGGTCGTGATCCAGCAGATCTTCGCCACCGCGCGGGCGCGGATGTCGGTCCAGCGGGAGGCGGCCTACCGCCGGCTCGCCGAGGAGGCGACGGCGGCGCAGCGCCAGGTCGCCGAGCGGCTCGAGCAGGCGGCGGCGGACCTCGCCGAGGTCCGAGCCCGCACGGCCGAGCTCGAGCGGATCCTCAAAGAGGTCGGCTGAAACCTAAAGGGGTCAGACCCCTTGAGTGGGGTCGACTCAAGGGGTCTGACCCCTTGCAAGCAGTGCGATCCCGTCGTCGCCGAGGAGCTCGGCGAGTGGGATCGGGCCGGAGAGGTGGCGCTCACCGCCCCGGAGGACGTCGCGCCAGGTGCCCGCCGGGACGTCGAGCGTGCCCCCGTCGCCGCGCAGGCGCACCGCCGCCAGCACCGAGCCGCCGCGCAGGAACGCGCAGGCGTCGGCGCCCGCGTCCAGCGGCTCGTAGTCGCCGGAGAAGGCGTCGGGGCGGTGCGCTCGGAGGGTGAGCGCTCGGACGATCAGCCAGAGCTTGCGCGTCTCGTCCGTCGGCGCCGCTCCTCGCCGCACCTCGGCCAGCAGCTCCCGCCGGCGCTCCCAGTCCACCGGCCGGCGGTTGTCGGGGTCGACGAGCGAGAGGGCCAGCAGCTCGTCTCCCTGGTAGATGTCCGGCACCCCCGGCACCGTCAGCTTGAGCAGGAGCTGGCCGAGCGCCGCGCGGTCGCCCGCCCGCGCCACCTCGGCGGCGAATGGCTCGAAGTCGGCGAGGAACGGCCGGTGGTCGTACAGCGCACGGCAGAACGCCTTCACGGCCTCCTCGTGCGCGGTGTCGGGCTCGATCCAGCTCGTGTTCCGCTTCGCCTCCCGCAGCGCCTTCTCCATGTAGGCCTCCAGGCGCTCGGACTCGATCGGCCAGGCCCCCACGAGCGTCTGGAACACGAAGTAGCGCTCCACCGCGTCCGGGCCCGGCAGCGTGGAGCACGCC
>JBOGYU010000446.1:0-4022 GCA_050696935.1 Solirubrobacteraceae bacterium
CGGGGTCCTCGCCGTCCCCGCCCCCGACGGCGACGAAGACGATCGCCGCCGCCGCCAGCGCGGCGGCTAGACCGCCGAGACCTCTTCCTCGTCCGCCACGCGGAACGAGGAGCCGCAACCGCACGCCGCGATCACGTTGGGGTTGTCGACCTTGAATCCCGCGCCCTGGAGGCCCTCGATGTAGTCGACGACCGCGCCGCGTACGTACGGCAGGCTCGGCCCGTCGACGAGGATCCGCAGGCCATGGTCCTCGAAGACCTCGTCGCCGTCGCGCTCGGTGTCGAACGCGAGCGCGTACTGGAAGCCCGAGCAGCCGCCGCCCCGCACGCCCACGCGCAGGCCGGCCGTCTGGATCTGGGCGCCCTGGCTGGCCAGGAACTCCTGCACCTTCTCGGCGCCCTTTTCGGTGAAGGTGATCATCGCTTCAGAAAGAATAGCGCCCGCTATCGTTGGAGGCGTGCCCACGACCGACGAGCTCGAGCAGCGGATCGAGGCCGCCATCCCCGGCGCGAGTGCCAGGGTGACCGACCTCACGGGCGGCGGTGACCACTTCCGCGCCTCGGTATCGGCGCCGGAGTTCGCCAGCTTGAGCCGGATCGAGCAGCACCGGCGGGTATACGCGGTGTTCGGATCCGAGATCGGCGGGGCGATCCACGCGCTGTCCCTCGAAACGCGAGCGGAGTGACATGAGCGAGACCACCCAGAACCCCATCCGCGACGCCATCACCGAGGCGATCCGCGACCACGACGTCATCCTCTTCATGAAGGGGACGCCGGAGCGGCCCGCCTGCGGCTTCTCGGCCCGCACCGTCGCGGCGCTGGACGCCATCGGCGCCCCGTTCGCGGCTGTCGACATCCTGCCCGACCCGCGCATCCGGGCCGAGCTGTCGGCGGTGTCGAACTGGCCGACCATCCCGCAGCTCTTCGTCAAGGGCGAGCTGGTCGGCGGCTGCGACATCGTCACCGAGATGTACGAGACCGGCGAGCTGGCCCAGGTCATGGGCGTCGAGCCGGCGCCCGACGCGCCCGACCACGCGCCGAAGGCGGCCGAGCCCGGGGCCCCGCCGCTCCAGATCGACAACAACCTCGTCGACCGCTCGTAGCGGCCCGGCGGGTCCGGCGAACGTCAACGGCGGGCAGGTAGGGCGGCGGGTTCGATCGCCGCGCCAGAAGGTGTGGCGATCTACTGGTCGTAGCGACCAGTAACGGGACACACCTTCAGCCGAGCGGTCTCGCGGGCCGGCGAGCCAGCCGATCCCGCCTCCCTACGAGCGCCGTGGACGTTCGCCGGCGCCCTACAGGTCGCGCCGGGCAAACGCGGCCGCGGCGCCCACCCCCACGAGCCCCACATAGACCACCACCCACGGCCAGAGGAGCGGCCCGAACGACTGGGCGCCGCCGAACGGGCCGAGGTCGATGGCCAGGCGGGTGAAGCCGACGGTGTCGGCCGTGATGGAGCCCAGCGCGGACTGGTAGAGGGCCTCGAACGGCAGCGCCCAGCTCGCGCCCTCGGCGACGTCGTCGAGCGTGTCCGACCCCAGCGCCTCGCCGATCTGGCCGAGCAGGCCGGCGGTCAGGCCGGCCCCGAAGGCCATGAACACCGCGATCCCGTTGGCGGTGGAGGAGAGGAACACCGAGCCGGCGAGCGAGAGCGCGGCGAGGATCGCCACCGCCGCGGCGAGCTGAAGCGCCGGCACCACCACGCGGTCCGGCCACCAGCCGCCGAACGCCCACGTGATCACGGCTGCCGCGACGAACACCGCGGCCACGTACGCCCCGCACACCCCGGCCGCGGCGGCGAAGCGCCCGAGCAGGACCGTCCGCCGCCGCACGGGGCGCACCAGCACCGGCTGGAGCAGCCCGCGCTCGGCGTCGCCGCGGATCGCGCCGAGCGTCAGGAAGACCGCGAGGATCGTGCCGAGGAACATCGTCGCGAACATCGCGAGGCCCAGCAGCGTCGCGCCGGCCAGGGTGCCGGAGTCGACCCCCGCCACGCCGGACTGCTCGAGCTCGTCGATCGTCCGGAACAGCTGCCAGGTCCCAAGCCCGTAGAGGGCGAGGAACGCCACCGTGAGCAGCGCCACGACGACGAACACGCGCCGGCGCAGCGACTCGCGCAGGGCGAACGACGCGATCGCGCGCACGGCGCCGCGCTCGGTCACGACTCGCCGCCTCCCACGGCGCCGCGCTCGGTCACGACTCGCCGCCTCCCACGGCGCCGCAATCGGTCACGACTCGCCGCCTCCCACGGCGTCACGACCCCCGACGGCCTCCAGGTAGGCATCCTCGAGCGACGAGCGCAGGACGCGGACGCCGTAGACCTCCTCGCCCGCGCCGACGAGGTCGCGCACGATCGCGGGCACGTCGTCGCGGCCGGCGTGCTCGAACAGGCGCGCGCCGGCGGCGGTCTCGACCTCCACCCCGCCGGGGCGGCTGAGCTCGGTTGGCGTGCCGGCCGCGACCAGCTCGCCGCGGGCGATGATCGCCACGCGGTCGCAGACCAGCTCGACCTCCGACAGCAGGTGCGAGTTCAGCAGCACGGCCACGCCCCGCTCGCGCAGCCGCTCGAGCAGCCGCCGCACCGTCCGCCGGCCCGCGGGGTCGAGCGCGCTGGTCGGCTCGTCGAGGAGCAGCAGCCGCGGCTCGCCGACCATCGCCTGCGCGATCCCCAGCCGCTGCTGCATGCCCTTCGACATCGCGGCCACCCGCCGGCCCGTCGCGTCCGACAGCCCAACCTCGGCGAGCAGCCGCTCGCGCTCGGCGGCGCCGCCCTCCGATCCCGCCAGCCGCTGGTGCATCTCGAGCAGCTCGTCCGCGCTCAGCCAGTCTGGGAAGCGGAACAGCTCCGCCAGGTAGCCGAGCGAGCGATGGGCCTCGGCCGACCCGGCGGGCGCGCCCGCGATCCGCGCCCACCCGCCACTCGGCCGCACGAGCCCGCAGGCGATCTTGACGAGCGTGGATTTCCCGGCGCCGTTCGGGCCGAGCAGCCCGACCAGCTCGCCCGCCCGGACCTCAAGGTCCACGCCGGCGAGTGCCCGCACCGCGCCATACGACTTGCGTACCTGAGCGGCCTGGAGCGCGAGCGGCACTCAGCCGACCGGCAGGTCCTGCTCGAGCGTCTCGAGCACGTGGTCGGCGCCCGCCTCGCGCAGCGCGGCGGCGTCGTAGTGCCCCGTGGCGACCGCGATCGCCGTGCAGTGCACGGCGTGCGCCGCCTCGATGTCGCGCGGCGTGTCGCCGATCACGTAGATCTCGGTGTTCGGCACGTCGCAGCCGAGCATCGCCTCGCCGCGCCCCACGGCCTGGCGGACGATCCCCGCGCGGTCGACGCCGGCGCCGGCGTAGGCGCCGAACGTGAACCAGCGGTTCAGGTCGCCGCGCGCGAGCTTGATGTGGGCGGCGCCGTCGCCGTTCCCCGTGATGATCCCGAGCAGGTGGCCCGCCCGGCTGAGCTGCCGGAGCCGCTCCGGCACGCCCGGCAGCACCTTGTAGCCGGCGCTCTCGGCGACCGCCTCCGGCAGGTGCTCGAGCCGGCGCTGGATCACCTGGGCCAGCTCCTGCGGGGTCGGCTTGCGGTGCAGGACCGCCTCGAAGGTCCGAGCGCCGACGTCGGGGTCGGTCATCCCCGCGTCCGTGTACTCGCCGATGTCGGCGGGGATGCCGTACAGCTCGTCGAAGGCGCGCTTCCAGGCCACCGCGCCCGCCCCGCCGGTCGACACCAGCGTGCCGTCGATGTCGAACAGGAGGATCCGGGGACCGCCGGCCATCCCGCGACGATAGCGGCGCGGGCTAGCATCGTGGCCGATGGCCGTACCCGCCCGGATCGACGCGCCGCCGGCTCTGCGCTGGGACGGCGAGCGGCTGCACGTGCTCGACCAGACGCGGCTGCCCGCCGAGGAGGTCGTGCTCACGCTGGCGGGCGCGCAGGACACCGCCGAGGCCATCCGGCGCCTCGCCGTGCGGGGGGCGCCGCTGATCGGCGTCGCCGCCGCCTACGGGCTGGCGATGGAGCTGGCCCGCGA
>JBOGYU010000447.1:0-4006 GCA_050696935.1 Solirubrobacteraceae bacterium
ACCGGCCTCTGTTCCTCATCGACGACGACCCCGCTTACGCGCGCTCGGTCGTGGACGCCTACCGGGAGCTGGGCGAGCTGTCGGCGGAGGCCGCTGCGTCGCTGACGATCGAGCCGCGCGCGTCCGGCTACCTGCGCTGCGTCCTCACCGAGGCGACGCCGGAGGAGAGCGCCCGGTTCGCCACCGCGCTCGACGAGCTCGTGACGGTGGCCGACGCCCCGCGCTACCTGGTCGGCCGCCCGCTGCCGGACCCGAGTGCCGGCGCGGCCACGCTACTGGCGCGCGTGCTCACCCGCCGCCCGCCCTTCGCCGCCCGCCACCACCCCGTCCCGGCCGACCTCGGTCGCCGCAAGGACCGCGCCGATGCGTTCGCGCGCGCCTGGGCCCGCCACCTCGGCCCCACGACCCTCGTGTTCACGCAGCGCACCGACGAGGGGCGGCGCGCACGGGCGCTCGCGGCGGCGGACGACGGCGGCTACGAGACGCTCGTCCGCGACGTCTGGGTCTGACCGGTCTACGAGACGCTCGTCCGCGACGTGTGGGTGTGACCGAGCGTGTCCTGCGCGGCGTCCTCGCGGTCCTGCGCCGCCCGGTAGATCGCGTAGGCCTCGCGGGTGCGCTGCGAGCGCCAGGCGCGGTAGGCCTCGCGCGCGTCCTCGCGCGCCTCTCGCCAGGCGTCGTAGGACGCGCTCCACGTGCGCGGGCGGCGCAGCACGAGCTCCCGCGTGTCGGCGACCTGGTCCAGCAGGTGCTTGAGCTCATGGCTGCTCACGGGTCTCTCCGTTGCCGCACGGCATTCCCGCTCGGCACCCTCTTGTACGCATCCGGACGTCAGCCGGTTGTGACGCTGACGCACCCGGAGGCCAGTGCGGTCCGCGGTCAGGCCGCGACCGCCGGCCGGGTGGCCGTCACGAGCGCCTGCTCGGCGACGTCCGCCCGGTCCTCGGCGGCGCGATAGATGGCGTACGCCTCGAGCCCGCGCGTCTCGCACCACGCCGAGTACGCGAGGTTGGACTCGGCGCGAGCGGCGCTCCAGATGGTGAAGAGCTCGTCGTGGAGCTGCGCGGGCGTCATCGCATCGCGCGGAGTACCCCGGCCGCGCGAGCGCAAACACCGGTTGTCAGTCCGTCTGCCGCTCGCGCGTCTCGCGCCGCTGCCGGACCTTGCCGACCAGCAGGATCACGCCCATCACCAGCAGCGGGAGGACGTAGAGCATGTCCACCAACCAGTGCCCGACGTGCGCGACCGGCGTCATACGTTCAGGGCGGCCGACAGCAGCCACAGGCCGAGGCAGGTGAAGCAGATCATCACGAGCAGCATGACCACCTGGGAGCGGGTGGCCGCCCGCGGGCTGCCGTAGACCGCGAGCGCCCGGTCGTGCGCGAGCACGAGCGCGGCCACGTGCCCGGCGACCAGCGCCCCGACCTGCACGTACCAGATGCCGGTCGCGGACACGATCGAGTAGTCGATCGACGCACCGGCTCCGCCGAACAGGTTCGAGCCGTCCCCCAGCGGGTCGGACGCCAGCCGCCAGAGGTCCTGTCCGCTGTAGGCGAGCAGCGAGAAGTAGTGCGCGACGAGGTACGCCGCCGCGATCGGGACCAGCGTGTGGGCGAACCGCCACCCCAGCTCGCGCCGCGAGAGCCGCAGCTCGTCGCTCGGCACCCCGGACTGGCCGAGCAGCCAGATCGCGGCCACCGCGGCGACGGAGATCAGCAGGCCGACGACGAAGGCCAGCTCCAGGGCGAGCCCGAGCGAGATGCCGATCCCGGCGAAGCCGTCCTGCACGTCGGTCAGCAGCCCGTTGAACAGCGGTCCCTCCTTGGCGCCGTCGAATCCGGTGGAGCCGATGCCCACCAGCAGCAGGGCGGTCGTGCCCGCCAGCGCCGCGACGCCCGTCGCCGGAGCGACCGGCGGCCGCAGCACGAGCCGGCCGTCGCCGCGGCGCCCGAGCGGCGCCAGCCGGGCGAGCAGTCCGAACCACACGCCGAAGGCATCGGCACGCCGCGTCCAGGACTCCACTCCGTACAGGCTCATCCCCACGAGCTGGATCGCGAGGTAGACGAGCATCAGGACCGCCAGCGGCGCGGGGTCGCGCGCGGCGGCCCAGCACAGCTCGCAGACGGCGAAGGCCAGGATGCCCGCGGCGGCCGGCCAGTGCCCGAGCCGCTCCGGGTACGGCAGCGGCTCCGGCGGATCGTCACCCGCGACGCGCCTCATGACCCACCCGGTCACCCGGCCGAGCGCGCGCCACGGGCTCAGCAGCCGGAAGACGTCGCCGAACAGGAGCGACAGGAACGGGATCCCGACCCAGAACCCGACGTAGACCGCGGTCGGCGCGAGGTTGTCGCGCTGAGCGTCCGTGCCGGCCAGCCCCGCGTACACGGTGACCGTGAAGGCCGCCACGCCGAGCGCGCCGAGCAGGACCTCGACGGCGAGCGGGATCCGCACGAGCGGCCGCTCGCGCACGCGCTCCAGCCGCGGCCGCGACCAGCCCGCGGCGAGCGCGAGGAACGACACGACGAGCACGGCGGCCGCTGCCGCCCCGAACAGCGCGACGGGGATCGGCAGGTCCGCGCGCCCCACGATCCCGTGCGCGAGCAACCACACGCGTCAGAGTCTAAGAACGACGAAGGCCCCGGATCTCCGGGGCCTTCGCGAGTATCGTCGCCGGTTCCGACCGCGCTTGCGCTGTCGGACCGGCGAAACCGGTGTCGTCCCCTTTAACTTCAGCGGCAGGCGGACGTCGCCTTCGCGGTGACGGTGCCCGCCGGGCTCACGCCGTTGTCGACGAAGGTGAGCACGGTGGAGTACGCGTGCTTCTTGCGCTTGCAGTCCGTGGTCGAGACGAGCGTACGCTTGCCCTCCTTGGCCTTGAGCGTCGCCTCGAGCGAAACGAGGCCGGCGTAGGTGCCCGGGACCGGCTGCTGGGCGGCGTCGGGGACCTCGATCGTCAGCTTGCGACCGGAGAGCGTGCCCGGCGCGAGGACGACGGTCGGGATCTCACGGGCGGCGAGGTGGAAGCCGATGTTCCGGCGGCCGGTGACGACCGCGACGACGTCGAACGTCAAAGGAGACGGGTTGGCGGTGTTGACGCCGAGCAGCGCCGAGGCCGTGCCCTTGCCGACGCGCGAAGCCCTCGGGCAGCCGCTCGGCCCCTCGTTCTCGAGGGTCGTCGCGTCGCACTGGGTGAGGCCCCTCGTGGACAGCTTGACCGTCTTCGGCGACGTGATGGTCAGCTCGCTCATCGTCCGGCTGGTGTCCTGGTTCTCGATCTCCAGCCTGATCTGCGAGTTCTTGGCCTTCTTCTTCTTGCCGGCCTTCTTCGGCGTCACCGTGACGTCCATGGTCGCTTCAGGCGCCTGGGCAATGGCCACGGTCGCGAAGGCGACGGCGGTGAGCGCCGCGATGGCGACGATCAGGTACTTGCGCAAGATTTGTCTCCTACGGGAGGGTCGGGTTGACTGACGGATCAACCCCGAACGTTGCAGGAAGTTTCGCGCGCGCTCACGCGCGTGTGTCTCGTACTTCCGTCCAGGGTTCGGGGTCAGCCGAGCCCGCAGCGGCGCTCCACGCCGTCGAGCAGCAGCCAGTTCGCGCGCAGGACCCGCTCGGCCTCGGCCACGAGCGCGTCCTCGTCGGCGCCGTCCAGCCGCTCGGCGATCAGCGCGCGGCCCTCCTCGGCGTGCTCGCGGTCGCGCTCGGCGTGCAGGTCGAAGTACGCGGTGGCCGGTCCGGCCGCGAAGCCGTAGTGCTCGCGCAGCCCGTCCGCCTTTACGCGCGAGATCGCCGGCTGGGCCGACTCGATCGCGTACATGGCGACGAGGTGGCCGAGCAGGTCGCGCCCCTCGCCCGCCCAGCTGCCGGCGCAGGCGGCCGTCTCGGGTTCCGCGGGCTGCGGCCGCTCCGTGCCGGCGGCGTCGGCGAAGGCGTCCCACAGCGCGACGTGCGCGGCCTCCTCGCCGGCATGGGCGGCGAGCTCGGCGGGCGCGGACGCGGCACGCGC
>JBOGYU010000448.1:0-4005 GCA_050696935.1 Solirubrobacteraceae bacterium
CCGTGGCACCGTCCGCGGCGACGTCGGCGTGGCCGAACGGGTCCGGCGGCCGCCGCGCGCGCTGGGCGGCGAAGACCACCAGCGGGAGGGATGGCAGCGCATCCAGGGCCGCGAGCGTGTACGCCGGCGGCACGGCCAGCGACTGCACCACGAGCAGCGCATCGGGCTCGGCGGCGGCGATCCGGCGGGCGGCGGCCGCGCCCGCGGCTCGCGAGTCGACGATCTCGTCGGCCACCACGCCGCCCAGCGCGGCGGCCACGCGGCCGGCGAGCTCGCGCGTGCGCGCCCGCAGGCCGCCCTCCACGCTGTGCTCGAAGAAGTCCCAGTACGGGGAGAGCAGCGCGACGCGCGGCCGTCTCACGACCGCTCGGCGGGCGGCGCGCAGCTCGCGCGCGGTACGAACTCCGTCGGCAGCACGACCTCCTGGCGCATGTCGTCGCCCTCCAGGTGGCGCAGCAGCAGCTGCGCCGCTCGCCGCCCGAGCTCGCGGTTGTCCCGGCGGACGACGGCGATCGGCGGCGTGAACAGCTCGGTGATGGAGATCGCGTCGCAGCTCACGACCGAGATGTCGGAGCCGACCCGCAGGTCGCGCCGCAGCAGCTCCTCGAGCGTGCCGACCAGGATCTGGTTGCCGCCCGCGACGATCGCCGTGGGCGGCTCCGGCGACTCGAGCAGCCGTGCCGTGGCGCTGCGCCCGTGGGCGGAGCCGAGCTCGCCCTCGAGCGTCTGGTACGTGGGTTCCAGCGCGCGCTCGCGATAGGCCTCCTCGAGGCCGAGCCGGCGCTCGCGGCTGAAGCGCATCGGCTGGCCGAGGATGAGGCCGATGCGGCGGTGCCCGAGCTCCAGCAGGTGACGGACGGCGGCCCGCATGCCGGACCGGTGGTCGGACAGCACCGCGCTGGCCCGGACCTCGCGCGGAAGGTCGCGATCGATCAGCACGATCGGCTCGTCGAGCCGGGCCAGCAGGGCCACGGTGTCGTCGTGGTCCTCCGATGCCAGCGACAGCATCAGCCCGTCCACCCGCCGCTGGATCAGCAGTCGGACGTGGCCGGCGTCCAGCGCCGGATCGTTCTCGGAGTTCGTGAGCAGCATCGAGTAGCCGGCCGCCCGCAGCGTCGTCTCGGCGCCGAGCGTGATCTCGGCGAGCAGCGGATTGGAGATGTCGCCGACCACGAAGCCGACGGAGCGCGTGGCCTTGCGCCGCAGGCTCTGGGCGAGCAGGTCGGGCTCGTAGCCGAGGCGGTCGACGGCCTCCATGACGCGCCGGCGCATGGCCGGGCTCACGTCCGGGTGGCCGGAGAGGACGCGGGAGACCGAGGACATCGCGACGCCGGCCATCTCGGCGACCTCCCGCATGCTCGATCGCCCGCGGACGATCGCGCTCGTCTCCTCCACTGCCCGCGCGCGGCCGGAAGGCATGCCGGCGATCCTACGGGCTCGCGACCCGGTAGTGCTCGATGTAGTCGGTGTCCAGCTCCCAGCCGAGGCCGGGATCGGCTGGCAGCGAGAGCCGCCCGCCCGACAGCGGCGGGCGGTTGGCGACCAGGTTCCACCAGATCGGGTCGCGATCCGGATCGAAGCACTCGACGAACGTGCCGTTGGGCACCCCTGCGAGCAGATGGGCGGCCACCTGCGGCTCCTCGTGGTGTCCCATCGCTACGTCGAACGCCAGCGCCATCGCGGCCACGCGCCGCCACTCCGTGGGCCCCCCGGACCACGAGGCGTCGAAGTTGCAGACATCGATCGCGCCCTCGACCATCAGGTCGCGGCAGCCGCTCGCGGAGAGCTCGCTCTGCCCAGCGCAGGTGCGCACGCCGGCGATGTAGCGGACGTCGCGCAGCACACGGCGGTCGTTGTGCCAGTGGCAGGGCTCCTCGAAGAAGTGCATGCCGTAGTCCGCCACCAGGCGGGCGAAGCGAATCGCCTCGTCGCGCGTCCAGCCCTGGTTGGCGTCGGCGGCGAGCACGAAGTCGGGCCCCGCCGCGGCGCGCGCCTCGCGGAAGCGCTCGGCGTCGGCCTCCGGCGTCAGGCCGCCGACCTTGAACTTCATGCCGGCAAGCCCGCGCTCGCGCAGCTCGGCGATCTCCTCGGCGATCCCGACCGGGCTGTCGTAGTAGCCGCCGATCGAGATCATCGGGAGGGAGTCGCGGTAGCCGCCCCACAGCCGCCACAGCGGCTGGCCGAGCGCCTTGCCGATCGCGTCCCAGATCGCCGTGTCCACGCAGGCGCAAGCCACGAGCGCCAGCCGCCGGTTGCGCAGGATGTCGAACGTGGCCGGCCGCGCGAGCTCCCAGCAGCGCTCGACGGCGAACGCATCCTGCCCGGTCAGGGCGGGCGCGATCTCGTCGCGGACGATCGCGTCGATCTCCAGCAGTGCGGCGTCCTCGTCGCCGGCGTAGGCCTCGCCGACTATCCCCTCCCGGGTGTGGATGCGGGTGACGATCGTCGACCGGTGCGTCATCTGGTAGTGGCTGCCCCGGTACGTCCGGCCCAGCGGGACCCGCACCGGGATCGTCTCGATCCGGTCGATGGTCAGGCTCGACACCGTGCTGGTGCCGGCGAGGGGAGTGAGGGAAGACAAGCAGCGCTCTCCGGCGGGAAGACTAGAAAGGGTACCGGTAACGGTTCCAACGTAGCGGTCCCGCCCAGACGTGTCAATGGCGCGTCTGTCGTGTATCGTCCGTGGCGCTGGAACCGATTCTTGCAAGGTCGGAGGAGGAACGGCATGCGGCTGGCTTCGGCGGACTTCACCTGGCCCGGGCTCAGGCCCGAGTTCGTGCTCGACCTGATCGCCGAGCTGGACCTCGAGGGCGTCTCGATGGCGTTCATGGGCGGCTACACCGCACGCCGGCCGGAGGACGTGGCCGAGGACCCGGAGGGCCGGGGCGAGCGCGTGGCCGGGGAGCTGGCGCAGCGCGGCCTGCGGGCCGCCGACGTGTTCCTGATCCCGCGCGTCGACCTCGTCGGGCTGACCGTCAACCACCCCGATCCGGCGGAGCGCGAGCAGGCTGGGCGGCTGTTCACGGACTTCCTGCGGTTCGCGCGCCGCGTCGGCAGCACCGGGATGACGATCCTGCCCGGCATGGTGTTCGGCGGCGAGCCCTGGCACGCGGCGTTCGACCGCTCGGTCGAGGGGCTGAGGCGCCGGCTGGAGCTGACGCGCGAGCACGATCTGCGCCTGTCGGTGGAGCCGCACATCGTCTCCACGCATCCGTACGCGGGCTCCGTCGCCGACACCCCGGAGCGCGTGCAGCGGCTGGTCGACGCGGTCCCCGGGCTCGAGCTCACGCTCGACTACGGGCACTTCAACGTCCAGGGGATTCCCGACCGCGAGGTGGAGCCGCTGATCTCCCACGCGCGCCATTTCCACATGCGCGGCGGCGCCCGCGGTCTGGTGCAGACGAAGTTCGAGGACAACGTCACCGACTTCGGACGCGTGCTCGACCGGATGGCCGAGACCGGCTACGACGGGTGGGTCGAGATCGAGTACGTCCACGACGCCCGTCCGGGCTGCTCGAGCTGCGACAACATCCAGGAGGTCCGCAAGTTCCGCGACTTCGTGCGCGAGCACGAGGCGGCGCGCGAGCGGGAGGGGGCGCCGGCGCCGGCATGACCCGCGACGGCCCAGACGACCGCGTCGGCGGCGGCGTCGCTCGCGGCACGGCCGCCATGACGGGCAGCGTGGCGGCGCCCGCCACGACGCTGACCTGGTCGCGCTCGCTCGGCAAGCGCGTCCGCGAGGGCTCGTGGGCCGAGCAGGCGGTCTCGACCGTCCAGCGGATCGAGGAGGCGATGGCCGCCGGCCAGATGGAGGTCGCCGCCCAGCTCGTGGACTACTTCATGGAGGAGGCGAAGGTCTGTCACAACGTCTACCAGGTGTGGACGGAGGGCTTCGAGCGCTGGCTGGCCGAGCGCGGCGTGCCGGAGGCCGAGGTCGCAGCCGAGCGCCGGCGGCTGGACGCGCTGCTGGCCTTCCCGGACGGCGAGCCGTTCGCGCCGCTGCCG
>JBOGYU010000449.1:0-4001 GCA_050696935.1 Solirubrobacteraceae bacterium
TCGCGGCGCCGCCCGGCTGCGTGGCGCGCAGCGCCCGCTTCGCCGCCGCGCTGGATGGGCTCGATGCGCGGCTCGAGGTCGCGGCCGGGGCGATGAACTGCCATGTGCCGGAGATCCGGCTGGGCGAGCAGCCGGGCATCGCACCGTGCTTCGCGCTCGGCCGCGAGACCTCCCGCGGCGTGCCGTGGACCTGCGCGGGCGACGTCGTCACGGCCGTCGCCATGCTCACGCTCAAGCTGCTCGGCGGCGCCGCCGTCTATCACGAGATCCAGGCGCTCGACCACGGCTCCGACGAGGCGCTGCTGGCCAACTCCGGCGAGCACGACCTCGCGCTCGCCGACCCGGCCGAGCGCCCGCTGCTGCACGAGAACCCCTGGTGGGACGGCGCGTGCGCGCGCTTCTCGCCCACTCCGGGACCGGCGACGCTCGTCGGATTCACGCCGCACGCGGACGAGCCGAGCGGGTTCCGCTACGTGGTCGCCGAAGGCGAGTTCACCGGCCGCAGGCTGCCCGGGGTCGGGACCGTGAACGCCGCCTTCCGCTTCGGCGGCGGCGAGCCGGTGGGCGCGGCCTGGGAGCGGTGGGCGCGCGCCGGCGTCAACCACCACTCGGCCGCCACGCCCGGGCGGTTCGGCGACGCGGTCGCCGCAGTCGCCGCGCAGCTCGGCGTGGGCGTAGTTCGAGTCAGTACATGAGCTGGCCGCCGCTCACGTTGAGCGTCGCCCCGGTGATGTAGCTGGCGTGGTCGGAGGCCAGGAAGAGGACCGCCCCGGCCAGCTCCTCCGGCGCGGCGAAGCGCCCGAGCGGGATCTGGCCGCGGAAGCTCTCGAGCGCCTCGTCGGTCATCCCCTCGCGCAGCATCGGCGTGTCGACCGCGCCGGGCGAGACGCAGTTCACGAGGATGTTGTCGGGCCCGTACGTGCGCGCCAGCCCCCGGCTCATCGACACCACGCCGCCCTTGGTGGCGGCGTACGCCACCGAGCCGCCGAAGCCGCCGGTCCACCAGCCCTGGGAGGCGAAGTTCACGATCCGGCCTCCGCGCCCCTGTTCGCGCATGACGCGAGCGGCGGCGCGGTTGAGGAAGAAGGTCGCGCGCAGGTTGACCGCCTCCTGCAGCGCCCAGTCCTCCTCGGTCACCGCGTCGAGGTCTCGGCGACGGATGATCGCGGCGACGTGGGCGAGCACGTCCAGCGAGCCGGCGGCCTCGCGAGCCTGGGCGACGAGCGCGTCGAGGCGCGCGAGCGCGGTCAGGTCGGCGGTGATCGCCGTGTGCCGCTCGGTCCCCTCGAGCTTCGCCACGACCTCGCCCAGCCGCGCGCCGTCGGCGTCGACCGCGACGACGTGGGCGCCGGCGGCGGCGAACGCGCGCGTGACCGCGCGGCCAATCGCTCCGGCGGCGCCCGTCACCAGCACGCCGCGGCCCTCGAGGCCTGCGCCGACGCTCCAGGTCATGCGGAGATCGCGCCGGCTGCGACCGGCTCCAGCCTCCCGCTGCGCGCGCTCCGGTAGGCGGCATCGAGGATCTCGACCGTCCGGGCGGCGAGCTCGGCGGGCGAGTGGTTCTCGACCTCCCGGCCGAGCGCGAGGTCGATCAGCGTGTCCGGCGGGCCGTCGCAGTCGTACGCGCCGGCGCCGGGTGCCAGCTGCGAGCGGTACTCGCCGTCGGGGCGCCACAGCCATGCGATCTCGCGCTCGACGTCGATCTGCAGCTGGCCGTCGGCGCCGATCCCGCGAACCTCGAGCTGATGCTTGTTGTCGTTCGCGCCGAGGTGGCAGGAGCCGCCGGCGAGCGTGCCGATCGCTCCGCCGCGGAAGCGGAGCGCGATCGCGTCGTGCAGCTCGACCGGGGCGTCGAGCGGGCTCGACATCAGCGCGAACGCCGCATCGCCCCGCAGGCCGGTCAGCCACAGGGCGAGCCCGAGCGCGTGGCTGAGCTGGGCCTGGCCATAGCCGCCTCCGGACAGCGCCGGGTCGGTCCACGTGCGCTGCTCCGGGATCGTCTCCGGCGCCGCGTCCGGATACGCGCCCGTGTTCGAGAGCAGCTCGCGCGTGACAGAGGCCATCGCGATCGCCACCTGCTCCACCTCGCCGATGCCGCGCACGTCCACCTCGCGCTTGAGGTCGCGCACCATCGGCTTGTAGTTCCAGCCGAATGCGACCACCACGTGGCGGTCGAGCCGCTTCCCGGTCTCCACCAGGTCCCACGCGTCCGCTGGCGAGATCGTGAACGGCTTCTCGACGAGCACGTGCGCTCCGGCCTCCATCGCCGCCTTCGCGTGCTCGTGGTGCAGGCCGGTCGGGCTCGCGACGAGGCAGATGTCGACGCCCGCGTCGAGCACGTCGCGATAGTCCTCGCTGGCGTGCTCGAAGCCGAAGTCGGCGCGGACCTTCTCCAGCATCGCGGCGCCCTTCCGGGCGACCGCGACGAATTCCACGTCGTCGCCGCGGCGAGCGAAGTTCGGCAGGTGCGACGACACCGCCCACGAGCCCGCGCCGATCACGCCAAGTCGAAGCCTTGCCATCTCCACCGCCCTCCAGGAATCGATCGACCCTAGCCTCGCTGTCAACGCGCCCGGCCGTCCGAAGCGCCGGGCTGTATTCTTGGAATCGTATCCAGAAGCGTTTGCGCAAGGCAAGGAGAGGCAGTGAGGCTCGACGGCTACGAGGGCAGGGTCGCGCTGGTCACCGGCGCCGGCCGCGGGATCGGCCGCCGGATCTGCGAGCGGTTCACCGAGCAGGGCGCGAGGGTGGCCGGGCTCGACCTCGCCGAGCCCGAGATCCCGGACGTGCTCGGCGTCGTCGCCGACGTGACCGACCCCGATGCCGTCGAGGCGGCCTTCGCGCGCGCGGAGGGCGCGCTCGGCACCGTGGAGCTGCTGGTCCTCAACGCCGGCGTCTTCATCGTCGAGCCGTTCGAGTCGACCACGCTCGACCAGTGGGAGCGGACGATGGCGGTCAACCTGACCGGCGCTTTCCTGTGCGCGCGGCGCGCGCTGCCCGGCATGCGGGCCGCCGGCTACGGCCGCGTGCTGGCGATCGGGTCGAGCGCGGGCGTCAACGGCGGCGCCAGCGCGTGCGCCGCCTACGCCGCGTCCAAGGCCGGGATCATGTGCCTGGCGAAGTCGATCGCGAACGAGTACGCGGGGACGGGCGTCACCGCCAACGCGCTCGCCCCCGCGCTGATCGACACGCCGATGATGGGCGAGCAGCCGCCGGGGATGGCCGACCGCGTCCCGATCGGCCGGCTCGGCACTCCAGACGACGTCGCCGACCTCGCCACCTACCTGTGCTCCGGTCACTCCGGCTATGTCACCGGCGAGGTCGTCGACGTCAACGGCGGCTTCCTGATCGACTGACGCGGGGTGCGCGCCCTCCTGCTGCCCGCGGTCGGCCGTCCGCTCGAGCCCGTCGAGCGTCCGGTTCCGGCGCCGGGACGCGGCGAGGTGCGCGTGCGCGTGCAGGCGTGCGGGGTGTGCGGGTCGGACCTGTTCCTGCAGGAGGGCGGGTTCGGCGCCGACAGGCTCCCGCGGGTGCCGGGCCACGAGGCGGCGGGTGTGGTGGACGAGGTGGGTCCTGATGCCGGCGGCTGGCGCGCCGGCGACCAGGTCGCGCTGTACTACATCGACTCCGATCCGGACGGGACGTGGGCGCGCGCGGGGCGCGAGAACCTCGATCCGGGGCTCACACGCATGGGCGTCGACGTCGACGGCGCGTTCGCCGAATACGTAGTCCGCCCGGCGCACACGCTGGTCCGCCCCGCCGCCGCGGTCGACCCAGCGGCGCTCGCGGTCCTCACCGACGCGGTCGCCACGCCATACCACGCGCTGGTCCGGATCGCGCGTCTCCAGGCCGGCGAGACGCTGCTGGTGCTCGGCATCGGCGGCATCGGCTCCAACGCCGTGCAGATCGGCCGCCACCTCGGCGCTCGCGTCGTCGCCGCGTCGCGCGGCGCCGCCAAGCTGGCACTGGCGGAGCGGCTCGGCGCCGACGCGGTCGTGGCC
>JBOGYU010000450.1:0-3994 GCA_050696935.1 Solirubrobacteraceae bacterium
GGGCAGCGCACCGCCGGCGGCGCCGCACCTGCGCGTGCTGACCGGCGCGACCGCGGTCGCGATCGCCGATCCCGAGCGGCTGCTCGCCTTCGACGGCGCGGGCGCCGACCACCACCGCCCGGGCGACCCGCTGGCCGGCCTCGCCGGCGAGGTGCGCGACGACCGCGTGCGGGTGGAGCCGCGGCTGCCGTGCGAGCACCCCGGCTGCCCGCTGCGGTCGGCGATCGTCGCCCCGCTCGTGGTCCGCGACCGCCGCGTGGGCGCGCTGGTCGCGCTGTACGAGCGCCCCGGCCGGCTGCGGCTGGAGGAGACGCGCGTGGTGGGCGAGGCGGCCGCGCTGGTGTCCGCGATGGTCGAGCTGTCGGAGATGGAGGCGCAGGGGGAGCGGCTCGCCCGCGCAGAGCTGTCCGCCCTGCGCGCCCAGATCTCCCCGCACTTCATCTACAACGCGCTCGCGGCGGTGGCCTCGTTCATCCACTCCCGCCCGGAGGAGGCGCGCGAGCTGCTGACGGAGTTCGCCGAGTTCATCCGCTACGCGTTCGCGCGCCAGCGCGCGTACGTGACGGTGGCCGACGAGCTGCGCTACGTGGAGAAGTACCTGCGGCTGGAGCAGGCCCGGTTCGGCGAGCGGCTGAAGGTGCGCGTGCAGGTCGACCCCGAGGTGCTCCAGGCGGTGCTGCCGGTCCTCTCGCTCCAGCCGCTGGTGGAGAACGCGGTCCGCCACGGCGTCGAGCGCCAGGCGGACGGCGGCACGGTGGCGATCGAGGGCATCGACCTCGGGGTCGACGTCGCGCTGCGGGTGTCCGACGACGGCGACGGGATCGACCCCGAGCGCGCGCGGGCGGCGCTCGCCGGCCGCGGCCCGGGGATCGGGCTGGGCAACGTGCACGGGCGGCTGCAGTCCACGTTCGGCGAGGGTTACGGGCTCGAGGTGGAGGCGGACGGCGGGCGCGGGACGACCGTGGTGATGACGCTGCCGAAGTTCCGCGCGGGAGTGCGCGCCGCATGAGGGTCCTGGCGGTCGACGACGAGCTGCCGGCCCTGGAGGACCTCGTCCGCATGCTCGAAGCCTCGGCCGCCGTCTCGCACGTGGAGTCGGCGGCGTCGGCCGCCGAGGCGCTGGTGACGCTCGCGGAGGACGCGGCGTTCGACGCGGTGTTCCTCGACGTGCGGATGCCCGGCCTGGACGGGCTCGAGCTGGCGCGCGTGCTGCGGCGCTTCGAGCGCCCGCCCGCCGTGGTGTTCGTCTCGGCCCACGACGACTTCGCGGTGAACGCCTTCGAGCTCGAGGCGGTCGACTACCTCGTCAAGCCGGTCTCGCGCAGGCGGCTGGACCAGGCTGTCGAGCGGGTGGTGGGCCGCGCTGCCGCGGCCGAGCCGGCGCCGGAGGCCGACGACGAGATGCTGCCGGTCGACGCGCTGCGCGGGGGCGGCACGCGGCTGCTGCCCCGCTCGGCGGTGCTGTACCTCCAGGCGCACGGCGACTACGTCCGCGTGGCCAGCACCGAGGGCCGCTTCCTCGTGCGGGCGCGGCTGTCGGACCTCGAGGAGCGCTGGGCGGGCCACGGGTTCGCCCGCGTGCACCGCGGGTTCGTGGTGAACCTGCGGCGCGCGGTGGAGGTGCGGCCGCGGCTCAACGGCACGGCCGTGGTCGTGATGGCGGACGGCGCCGAGGTGCCGATCGCGCGCCGGCAGGTCGGCGAGCTGCGCCGGAAGCTGGGCGTGTGAGGCGCACCCCGCGCGACGAGCTGGCCGAGGCCACCGCCCACGGCGGCCTGTACCTGCGCCGGCTGATCCGCGCGCAGCTGGGACTCAGCGCGGTCGCGCTGGTGGCGTTCGGCGGCATCGTCGGCGCGCTCCCGCTCGCGCTGCTCCTGCTCCCCGGCCTCGAGGACGTGCACGTGCTCGGCGTCCCGCTGCCGATCGTGATCGTCGCCTGGCCGCCGTTCCCGCTGTTCATCGCCATCGCGGTGCTGTACGCCCGGCGCGCGGCCGCGCTCGAGGACTCCTTCCGCGACCTCGTCGAGCCGCCCGCGTGATCGCGCTCGGCGCGATCGTCGCCGTCACCGCGGCGACCGTGGGGCTGGGCATCTACGGCGTGCGGCTGGCGCGCACGACGTCGGACCTGTTCGTGGCCTCGCGGGCGGTGACGCCGTGGTGGAACGCGGCGGCGATCTCCGGCGAGTACCTGTCGGCGGCGTCGTTTCTGGGGATCGCGGGCCTGCAGATGAAGCTCGGCAGCGGCGCGCTGTGGCTGCCGCTCGGCTTCACCGCCGGCTACCTCGCGCTGCTGCTGTTCGTGGCGGCGCCGCTGCGGCGCTTCGGGGCCTACACGATCTCGGACTTCGCCGAGGCGCGCCTGCGCTCGCCGCGGATCCGGCTGCTGGCGGCGGTGGTCGTGCTCGGCATCACGGGCTTCTACCTCGTGCCGCAGCTCAAGGGCGCGGGGCTCACCCTGGGTGAGGTGACCGGCGCGCCGTACTGGGTCGGCGTGGTCGTCGTCGGCGGGATCGTGGCCGGGAACGTCGCCTCCGGCGGGATGCGCGGGATCACCTACGTGCAGGCGTTCCAGTACTGGACCAAGACGTTCGCGATCGCGCTCCCCGCCTGCCTGCTGCTGATCCACCTCGGCGGGCTGCCCGAGCGGGCCGCGATGTTCGGCCGCGAGCTGCCGCGCGCGCCCGCGGCCGGGCTGACGGTGACCTTGGACGGGCCGCAGCGCGTCACGTTCCCGGAGGCGACCGCGTACTCGGTGGACGGGCGCGGCGGGCAGGCCGCGGCGGGCGAGGAGCGCACGCTGCCGGCGGGGACGCTCTCGCTCCCGGCGGACGCGGTGGTGCCGGTGGCCGAGGGGATCGAGCCCAAGCGCGGGGAGGACTGGGCGCGGCCGGTGGACAGCGGCGGCGAGTCCTCCCCCGTGCTGGTCTACTCGCTGCTGCTGGCGACGTTCCTGGGCACGATGGGCCTGCCCCACATCCTGGTCCGCTTCTACACGAACCCGGACGGCCCGGCGGCGCGGCGCACGACGGTGCGGGTGCTCGGGCTGCTCGCGCTGTTCTACGCGTTCCCGCTCGTCTACGGCGCGCTCGGCCGTGTGCTGGTGCCCGAGCTGTACGTCACGGGGGAGACCGACTCGGTGGTGCTGCGGCTCCCGGAGGCGGCGTGGCCGGGGCTGGGCGGGGAGCTGCTCGGGGCCCTGGTCGCCGCCGGCGCCTTCGCCGCCTTCATGTCCACCGCGTCCGGCCTGATGGTGTCGGTGGCCGGCACGATCTCGTTCGACCTGTGGCGGCGCGGGGCGGGGGCGGTGGACCGGCGGCGGCGCTTCCGGCTCGCGGCGCTGGGCGGCATGGTCGCGCCCGTCGCGCTGGCGCTGGTCGCGCGGGGGCTCGACATCTCGGTGCTCGTGGGCTGGGCCTTCGGCCTGGCGGCGAGCACGTTCTGCCCGCTGCTGCTGCTCGGCATCTGGTGGGAGGGGCTGACCGCGCGCGGCGCGGCGACGGGGCTGGTGGCGGGCGCGGTGGTCGCCACGGGGGCGATCTTCACCGGACTTGCGGTCGACGGCGGGCACCCGACGGTCGACGCGCTGCTGACGCAGCCGGCGGTGATCTCGGTGCCGCTCGCGTTCGCCGTGATGGTGCTCGTCTCCCTGCGCGACGTCGCCGGCCGCCGGGCGGCGGAGGCCGAGCTGCTCGCCATGCATGCACCCGAAGGTCTGGGTCTGGGCGCGGAGGAGCCGCTTAGGATTCCGGCGCGATGAAGCCGAGCCTCGTCGAGCGCGAGCGGGAGGTGGCCGAGCTCGGCGACCTCGTGGACTCGGCGCGGGCCGGCGAGGGGCGGGCGGCGCTGATCGAGGGCCCGGCCGGCATCGGCAAGAGCGCGCTGCTCGCGCAGGTGCGCCGGGGCGCCTCCGGCGCGCTCGTGCTGGCGGCGCGCTGCTCCGAGCTCGAGCGGGAGTTCCCCTTCGGCGTCGTGCGCCAGCTCTTCGAGGGGACCG